>CBDTYC010000033.1:0-14402 GCA_965364495.1 uncultured Yoonia sp.
CCAACCTGCCGCGCCAGTTCTGATATTCCGGCCAGCTTTACGGCGTCAACATCAATCAGGTTCATGCGGGGCGAGCCGATAACCTGCGCCACAAAAAGGTTCGCTGGATTCTCATACAGCTCGCGCGGCGTACCAATCTGGGCAACCCTTCCTGCCTCAAGCACCACAATCCTGTCCGCCAGCGTCATCGCCTCGATCTGATCGTGCGTGACGTATATCATCGTTGATTTGAGCGACTGGTGGAGCTTTGCAATCTCGTACCGCATTTCTACCCGAAGGGCGGCATCGAGATTTGACAGGGGTTCATCAAACAGGAACGCCGTTGGGTCACGCACGATAGATCGCCCGATGGCAACGCGTTGACGCTGGCCGCCGGACAGATCTTTGGGCCTTCGATCCATGTAGGCATCAAGTTTCAAAACCTTCGCTGCGGCGTCCACCTTTTCGGCGACCTCTGCTGCAGGAAGTCCAGCGGATTTGAGCGGAAAGCCAACGTTGTCGCGCACCGACATGTGCGGGTAAAGCGCATATGACTGGAATACCATTGCAAGGCCGCGCTTGCTGGGCGGTTCTGCGGTGGCGTCGCGGCCGGCGATTATGATCTGGCCACGTGACGTTTCTTCCAATCCCGCGATCATGCGCAACAGCGTGGATTTACCGCAGCCGGATGGGCCGACAAAAATGATGAATTCGCCCTCGGCGATATCGAGATCAACACCCTTGATAACTTGAACTTCACCAAACCATTTTTCGACCGCCTTGAGGGTGATAGATGACATCAGTTGCCTCCGTTCAGGGCGCTGTCGCTGGCGAATGTCAGCCAGATTGCCGCTGTCCATGTAAAGTTGTCGCCGCCGCAAGGGGTGGCGTCGAGTGGGTCAAAATACTCGAAGAAGCCATGTTGTTTGATCAAATCGGCGGTTTCGGCACGCAGACGTTCCACCAGATCATCGCGACCTGCGTCCTTCAGGCCAATCGCCAAAAGCGCATTGACCACAGGCCAGGTCGGACCGCGCCAGTACTTGCGCGGATTGAAGATCGCGGCTTGCGGGTCGGCAGAGGGAATACCGTATTTCACTGCATCCCATGCCCGCATCAACTGTGCATCAAGTCGGTCATTGCCAGCGTCCGCAAGGTAGGCAAGGAACGCACCCGATCCGAGAATATTCGCAAAGTTTCCAGTGCGCAGATCGCGCGCATCATAAGCGCCCAGTTCGTCATTCCAGATCGTTGGCAAAGCACCACGCAGGGTTTTTGCCCAGCCTTCGATTTCAGACACGTCTTGTCCTAGTTCGCGACCGATCGCAGCCAGATCCTCGTGCGCGCGCAGCAGTATAAAAGTGATACCCGGGTCGGCCATCAGGAAGGGGCCATCTGCCACGATCATGGCATCATCCCAACCGGTGCTGCGCCCGAATTCTACCATAGCGATGTAGCGGTCGTAGTCTTCTTTGGTCGGACGCATTTCGGGGTTAACGTGACCGGTGTCGCGTCGCGTGTAGGGGCCGACTTTTGATCCGTCGACATTTGCCATGCCCACATCCCAGTCAGGGCAGTTGTCGCGTCCACTTTCCCACGGATGCACGATCGCTGCGGTGCCATGGGTGCAACGCACCTCGTGCCACCAACGGTGCCATTTCACGAGTTTGGGATAGAGGGCCGCAAGGCGCGTGCGCCCATCTTCGGGATCATTTTCCAAGATACGGCGTGCCAGAATTGCTGCGACGGGCGGTTGGGTGATGCCCGAGGTCGGCGGTGTCTGGTGCGTGTCCCAGACATCGGGGCCGGGGAAATAACCGGGGCTGGGCTTGTGGAAGATGATGTGCGGCACCATGCCGCTGTCCCACTGGCTTGCCATCAAAGTGTCCAGCTCATCCCACGCGCGCGGCTTGTCAAATGTCGAAAACCCCCAAGCGGCAAACACGGAATCCCAATTCCATTGATAGGGATAAAGGCCGTCAGTCGGAAGAGTGTACCCGCCGCGATCGTTCTTCCGCAGAATATCACGGGCCTGTTGATCCAGATCTTTCATTATCCCTTTACTGACCCTGCGGTCAGCCCTTTCGTCATAAATCGCTCCAGGCCCAAGAAAATCACCATGATCGGGACCGTCGCAATGACGGAACCTGCCATCAGGTGTTGGCGTGGAATTTCGGATGAGTTGAGCGACGCAATGCCGCGCGTCAGCGTGAATTTTGAAGGATCGTCCAGCAGCATGAACGCCAGCAGGAATTCATTCCATGCGATCATGAAGACATATAGTGACACCGACGCCATTGCCGGTAGCGACAACGGAAGTGTGATTTTCCAGATGACCTTGAGCCGCGAGAGCCCGTCCATCAAACCGGCCTCTTCCACCTCTGCGGGCAGGCCGCGAAAGTAGCCTTGCAGCATATAAAGCGCGACAGGGATTGTCGTTACCGGATAGATCATCACAATTCCGCCCACTGTATTGCGCAAGCCAGTCATCGAGTAAGCAATGTAAATCGGCAGGGCGAGGACAATCATCGGGACCATGTAAATCAGCAGGATCGAACGCGAAAACGCCGCCCGTCCCCTGAAGCGCAGCCGCGCCACCGCATAGGCCCCAGGGACCGCGAACAGCAACGTGATGAAAACGGTAAGGACTGAAATGACGAATGAGTTGAGCAGATAGGTCCCGAAGTTGAACTGGCTGAATAGTTCTTCGTAAGATCGGAACAACTCCCAGCCCTTGGAAAGCTCGATACTGAAATCGAGCGGATTCTGCATCAGTTCCGACTGGTTTTTCAAGCTGGTGAGGACCATGACGTAAAACGGGATCAACACGATAGCGGTAAAGAAGATGTAGCCAAAACCGGTGAAAAAACGGATGACGGCCGCTTCGAACACATGGCGGTTGTTGGCGCCTAGTGCCATGTCATCAAGAATGATCCAAAGCCCGAGGGCGGAAAATCCGGCCGCCGCCAATGCCCCGATGACGCCCGAAAAGGTCGAAACGGTTTCGGCTATCACCAGTGGGCCATAGCCTAGATAGCAAGCGAGTGCGACGATCACGGTCGCGCCCAAAGGTTTCCATGGTTGCCCTGGCAAACAGGCGACCCCAAGGGCCGCCCCCCAGATCAGCGCGCCCAGAAGATTGGGCCGGAAAGCCTCGCCCGTGGCAAAACTCAATGTAACCGCAATCGTGGTGGCGATCAGAAACGTCCAAAGGATGCCGATGATGATGGCGGTGACCGATCCGCGGCGCAAGACATTCATCATAGCCCTTCCTCCTGACTGATGTAGCGAAAGAAAAAGGCCGAGAAGAGCAGCAAGCACCCAAAGATCACGACAGCCACCGCAGCACCCGCGCCGATGTTGGAGATTGCGAATGCCTGTTCATAAACATTAACGGTCAGCGTGCGCGTTCCGGCGTTACCGCCCGTCAGCAAGAAAATGTCGTCGAACTTGTTGAACGTCCAGATGAACCGCAGCAGGAACAGCACGGACAAAATGCCCAGCAATTGTGGCACCGACAGATACCAGAATTGCTGGAACGGAGACGCGCCGTCCATGTCTGCGGCTTCGTACATGTCCGTATCAATCGACTGCATCCGCGCGAGGATGAACAGAAACGACAGCGGGAAATAGCGCCAGATTTCAAAGACCGTCACCATGATCAACGCAAGCGGGCGCTGGCCGAAAAAGTTGATGGATTCCTGCGTCACTCCCATTTGGATCAACAGCGCGTTGGCGGAGCCCGAGAAGGGGTCAAACAGGATCACCCATGCGAAGGCGACTGCGATCACGGGCGATACATAGGGAAACAGGTAAAGCCCGCGCAAAATACCTTGTCCCCGAAAAGATTTGTTCAGCAGTAGCGCGGCAAACAAGCCAAACAGCAGCGCGCCAATGGTTCCGAATATCGTGTAGAACAGCGTCGTCCACAGCACAGTCCAGAATTCCTGCCCGTTAAAAACGCGTTTGAAGTTATCAAGCGTAAACGTGGTGTTGGTCATCACATTCGATGACCGTCCTTTGATGTCAGCCGCGATATCCTGCGGTCTTATGGTCCCGTCCAGATAGGTTTGTCCAACGATCACAGGCACCAAGAGCTCATCGCGAAAACCGCCCTCCCAGTCGCCAAAGTCACAGGCGAATGCGTCGCCTTCAAGCGTGCAGCGCGGATCCACCTCGATCACGGTGAGCCCCTCTGGAATAGTGTCGCGGAATGACACGCCGGTAATAGGCTGGTCCTGAGACGAATTGCGCAGGCGGTACCGAATTGTGGCTTCATCGCCCGCAACCTCGGGGTTGCCACGCAGGTCCTCTCGCAAGACGACCTCGGGCGGGCGCAGGTCGGCCAAAGAAACGGGTTTCACGCTAATCCAGAAGATCGCGATCAGCGGCAAAAGCACGACGATTGCAACAATACTGATTGTGGGCAAAAGCAGACCCCAAGCCAATCTCGCCTCAAGACGCGCAAGTGGGCCAGTGCCTTTAGGGGGGACAGCAGCAGTCATGATGGAATGCTCCGGATTGAAAGCGAGGGGATGCGCGGCGACCCGGTGAGCCGCCGCACATTTCGGATCAGCGGATCTTACTCAATCGCCGCGATCGCGTCGTTCAGGGCAGCAACAGTCGCCGGGCCATCACGCTCGCCATCGACGTATTCACGCACCAGACGGTTGATCACCATGCTATTGACGATCTTGGAAGCAGCCGCCAACTGGCCGTCCGCAACACCCCAACGCTGTGCAACGTCCAGACCGCCAACAATCTCTTCGATCATCGCAGCATCATAGAGGTCGCCCAGCGGCGCCTTGCGGTCAACGCCAACATCAAGCGTCGCCCAGAGGTCGGCAAACTGCGTTGGATTGTCAGCAGTGCCTCGCCGCACAGGGAACTTGCCCTCCGGCGCAATCGCAAGCGTTTGACCGTAGCCTTCGTTCATCGAGTAGGCGACAAACTCCATGGCTGCATCGGTCTGCGCATCTGATGTGATGCCAAAGTAGCGGATATCACCCCATGCCGCACCGTCGGGGTTCGATGGACCGGCGAAGTTGGTGACGATACCAGTTGCAGCTGCCAGATCGCGCGATGTCGGATCGTCGTTGATCGTGGGCGGTGCGCTGTCACGCAAACCGGCCAATTCATCAAGGATAAACGGTGACCAGATGATCATCGCCGCATTGCCCGAGAAATATAGCGTACGGGCTTGATCCCAGTATAGCTCGCCTTCTGGTGAAGCTTCGACGATGGCCTTGTAAAAATCCAGAACCTCAATGGTCTTGGCCTCGTCCAGCGGCTGCACGCCGTCCGCCCCGACAGGGGATACGCCGTTCGCAAGGAACACATGCTCAAGCACCTGGCTCATGAAGCTTTCGTCGATCTTGGTCGGAGCGACAAATCCGTACATTTCCGGCGGGTTATGCAATGCTTCAAGTGCTGCCACGACGTTTGCATAGCTGCTTGGTGGCTCAAGCCCGGCTTCTTCGAATTTGTCCGCGCGGTACACAACCATTTGTGTCCAGCCATCCACCGGCACAGAGGCATAGCCACCGTTTGATGCGGCCATGTTCAAAGCACCAGGCGCAAATGTTCCCGCGCCTAGGCCCTCGATTACGTCCGTGGCGGCGTCGGTATCAAGAATACCGTCCTCTGCCCATGGCAGGGCATATTGCAGTGGATGATAGATCACGTCAGGCAAATCGCCTGCAGCGTAAGCTGCCGTCGCGCGCGTGCCCAGGTCACTTTCGGTAACCGGGATCACTTCGACAGTGTGGCCTGTCGCCGCAGAGAAATCTGCTGCCATTTGTTCCTGGCGCGCCAGACGCTCTGGCTGTTCTTCTGTTGTCCAGAAACGCAGTTCATCGGCGCTGGCGGAGATTGCTGTTAGGGCAAGTGCGGTTGCAGTACCCGCCAACATAAGGGGTTTCAGTTTCAGATTCATTGTTTTCCTCCCTTTGAACCTTGGATTGTTATCTTAATTTGACCGCGAAATTTTCGCGGCCAATTTCGTAGGCGTCAGGCGTGGTGGTCCGGCAGAACCACGCTCCTGCATCATTGCGGGAACCAGTTCCCGCAGTGTTTCGATGTCCTCTCCGCCAATCCGCCGGATCAACAGACGGCTTAATGCGCGGCCCGAAGCGGTATGGTCGACCGCAAATGTCGTGAGTTGCGGCTTGACGAGTGCGCCCTCGGGAACGCCGTCATAACTGACGACCGAAAGGTCGGCTCCAATTTCGAGACCCAGGTCGGCAGCGGTTCGATAGACGCCGAGGGCAGCCATATCGACGGCGCAAACGATTGCTGTCGGCGGGGTATCCGTCGTCAACACCAGACGGCTCGCGGCCTTTCCGGTTTCGATTGACATTGCATCTGATTGCATATGATCGGGGTCCGGCGTCAGCCCCGCTTCGGACATTCCAGCCATAAAGCCTTCATGGCGCAGTGCCGAGTAGTTGTATTGCGTGCCGCCATTCATGAAACCAATTCGACGATGCCCGAGGTTTACCAGATGCCGGACCGCATCACGCATGGCGTCCTCGCCAAGCACATCATACCAAGCACATCCGGTAGGATCGCTACAGCGGCCATATAGCACAAACGGGAAATCAGCCTCGCGCAAGATGCTTACGCGCGGATCGCTGCGCAACGTACGAGGCAGGATAAATCCGTCGGCCTTGCGGTCCTTGATCAGCGTGCGGATGGTTTCGATCGTGGCCTCGGGGCTGTCTGCCGTTGCGATCGTTAGTGTCCAGCCTTCCTCGCTTGCGCCCTGTGACAGGCCGGAAAGGAATGCCGCCAGAAACGGCCGGTGCGCGTCGTGATCTGAAAGCTGTATCACAAGACCAAGTGATTTCGTTCGACCGGTGCGGATCGCCTGTGCATAGCTCAGAGGGCGATACCCCATCTTTTCTGCCATGCGCATCACGCGTAGCCGCGTGCTTTCGGAAATATCGCTGTAATTGTTCATGGCGCGTGACACGGTCGACTTGGTTAATCCAAGCGCATCAGAGACGTCGGAAATGGTGACGCGCAGACGCACGTTCGTCCTGTCAACTTGATCCAGTTGTTTGTTCATCCAGCGCCTCCCACGAATCAAGCTGATTTCCGAAACCGGTTTCGGCAAGGGTTTTCTTTGGCGATGTACGATGCAAGGATGGAACGGGCGCAATGTCGACCAAATCGCGTGGCGTCCCGCGAGCCAGAATTCACTGGGGTTTTCGGCTGTCCGGCGAATGTGCCTTTCGCCACTTTTGAGGCCATAAGAAAACGGCCATTGGCACGATTCTAGCCGAGGCCAGCTATGCCCCGGTCGGCAGAATTCAATGCGAGACGCGGACGAAACACTGCTTTTCACCAAACTTGGTTCAGTGTGCCCAGTCACAATATCTGGGCTCTGTCTGTTTCCCGCGAGAACGCCTAGGCAAACTGGCCTGCTTGTATTGACAGCGTAGGCAGAACTTTGGCCGCCCCGTCCGGGGAAGGTCTAATTCGCAGAGATTTGAGGATACAATGGCAGTCCCTAGGGGAATCGAACCCCTCTTTCCAGGTTGAAAACCTGGCGTCCTAACCGATAGACGAAGGGACCACACTTTGTGCGCCGCTTTTAGGGAAACTGAGCGGGGCACGCAAGAGCCTTTTTACGCTTTTTGCGGGTTTAATTTAATGGGCTGGAGCGGCGTCTTCCAGGCGCAACTGAACCGACTGCCGCCCTTGCCATGTGTTGATTTCCAACCGCCCGGCCAAATGGAAACGCGCCCCGTTATGGCCTAGCAACATCGGTCCCATCGGTCCGTCCATCGCGCCGAAACTGATCGCATCGATTCGTCCGCCAAGTCCGTCTCCGAAACTGATTTTCAGATGATTTGCGCCAACCTGCTTTGCAAAATGGATCTGGCAATCGGGGAACGCAAAGCGCGGGGCAGGGGCGCCAGCGCCAAAAGGGCCTGCGTCCTCGATTTGGTTGACCAGTTCGATTGTTGCGGCACCTGGCATCAGGATACTGCTGATTTTAAGATCCGCGGGGCCAATATCGCCAGCGCCCTGCTTTGCCAAAAGTTCACTAAGCCGCGCCATTGCAGGTTCAAGCTTGTCGCGGGCGACCGTCAGACCGGCTGCCATCTTGTGCCCGCCACCCTTGATTAGCAGCCCCTCGGCGGCCGCCCGCTGAATAACAGCGCCCAGATCAATGCCGGACACAGACCTGCCCGAGCCTTTACCTTCGTCGCCATCAAGGCCGATCACGATAGCGGGGCGGTTTGTGGCCTCTTTCAAGCGCGCCGCGACAATGCCAACGACGCCCGGGTGCCAGCCTTCGCCTGCGGCCCAGACCAGCGGCCCTTCAAGACCGCGTTCTGTCGCTTGTTCCATTGCAAGATCGCGCACCTGCGCTTCGACTTCGCGGCGGTCGGTATTCAAGGCGTCCAGTTTTGCGGCGATGGATTCGGCCTCGTGTTTGTCATCTGTTGACAAAAGGCGGGCACCCAAGTCGGCTTTGCCGATCCGGCCGCCCGCGTTGACCCTTGGTCCCAGAAGAAATCCCAGGTGATAGCTGGTTGGTGCCTGATCCAACCCCGCGACGTCAGACAGCGCCGTCATGCCGATCCGGTCGCGCCGGGCCATGACCGTCAGGCCTTGCCGGACAAACGCGCGGTTGACGCCAACAAGGGGCGCCACGTCAGCAACGGTTGCTAGCGCGACGAGGTCGAGCAGGCTTATCAGGTCGGGGCCTTTTTGCCCGTTTTCGCGTAGAATGCGGTTCGCATCGACCAACATCAAGAACACAACGCCTGCCGCACACAGATGTGCCAGATCGCCGCTTTCATCTTGCCTGTTCGGGTTCACAATGGCCACGGCGTCAGGCAGTGTTTCACCGCCCAGGTGGTGATCCAGCACGATGACATCCGCGCCTTTCGCGGCAGAAATCGGTCCGTGCGAGAGTGTGCCGCAGTCCACGCAGATAATCAGGTCATGGTCCTTGGCCAATCCGGCCATCGCTTCGTCGTTTGGACCGTAGCCTTCGTCGATCCGGTCCGGGACATAGAGGGTTGCAGCAAGCCCCATCGAGCGCAGCCAGTTGATCAGCAGTGCGGCCGAGGTTCCCCCGTCAACGTCGTAATCGGCAAAGACTGCGATCCGTTCACGGCGCTGAACTGCTGCCAGAAACCGTGCCGACGCCTGATCCATGTCTTTTAGGCTGCGCGGATCGGGCAATAGATCGCGCAATGTCGGCGCCAGAAAGCCCGGCGCGTCTTGTGCGCTCACGCCTCGGCGCACCAGAATCCGGCAAAGCGGTGCTGGTAGTTGCGTTTCTTGTGCAAAGGCTTCGGCGAGGCGGTCCTCTTCACCTGTTGGCCCGACCCAACGGCGGCCAGTGGCAGAGGTTTCGACCCCTAGGAATGCTTTATCTTGTGGTTCTGTCATGGTGATGCACAATATAGAAAGGGCGCAGCCAATGCCACGCCCTAATCGGTTGTCGTAAAGATTTGATCGCTCAGGCGACAGGATTGCGGTAAATCATCCGCCGGACAGAGCCGGTCTTGGACCGCATCAGAATTGTCTCGGCGGGGACAAAGCCAACTTCGCGTTTAAGCCCCGGCACAAGCGATTCGTCGGTCACGCCGGTTGCAGCAAAGATGACGTCGCCAGTGACCATATCATCGCGGGTGTAGACACGGTCAAAGTTGGTAATGCCTGCTTTGCGCGCGCGCGCGCGTTCATCATCATTGCGGAATGTCAGGCGGCCAAAGATCTGTCCGCCCATGCATTTCAGTGCGGCCGCGGCCAACACGCCTTCCGGTGCGCCGCCAGAGCCCATGTACATATCGATGCCCGTCTTTGCCGGTTCTGCCGTGTGCATCACGCCTGCCACGTCACCATCGGTGATAAGCCGGATTGCAGCCCCTGTGCCGCGCAATTCTTCGATCATCTGTTCATGGCGCGGACGCTCAAGCACACAAACAGTGATGTCGTTGGTTGAACACCCCTTTGCGGCAGCCAGTGCCGATACTCGTTCGGACGGGGACATATCCAAAGTCACGACACCTTTGCGCAGCCCCGGCCCGACGGCAAGCTTGTCCATGTAGACGTCAGGCGCGTGCAGCATTGACCCGCGCGGCCCCATTGCAATGACAGCAAGCGCGTTTGGCATATCCTTTGCCGTCAGGGTTGTCCCCTCCAGCGGATCAAGCGCAATATCGACACCAGGACCGTTGCCGGTACCGACTTCTTCGCCAATGAAAAGCATCGGCGCCTCGTCGCGCTCGCCTTCGCCGATGACAACAACACCCGAAATGTCGAGTTTGTTCAGCTGTGTGCGCATCGCATCAACGGCGGCTTGGTCCGCGGCTTTTTCGTCGCCGCGCCCTATGAGCGGCGCGCAGGCAATCGCTGCCGCCTCTGATACGCGGGCAAGGCCCAATGAAAGACTGCGGTCGTTGAAATCAGGCGCTTTTGGCATCGGGTCAGGTCCTTTGATGGCTTATATCCCCTAAAGCCGGTCCAGCCATGACCTACAAGACTGTTTGCGCTAAAGGCGGGTTCAGACGGCTTCGATCCGTATCGCAACTGGATCGCCTTGTACGACGCCCGTTGCCTTGAAATCGGCCAAAGCCTCGTCAACAGCGGTGCGCGTTGTCTTGTGGGTCACGATCAAGACAGGGGCGGTCGTGTCCTTGTGGTCGTACTGGCGCATCCGGTCGATCGAGATGCCTGCCTCGCCCAATGCATGCGCGACTTTTGCCAATGCACCCGGTTTGTCGATCAACTGCATCCGCAGATAATAGGGCGCAGACACTGCGGCCCTTGCTGCGCGCGCTTTGCGGAGTGACTTGGCTGGTTGCCCGAAGGTCGAGATATTCATGCCGCGTGCAATGTCCATGACATCACCCATGACAGCACTGGCGGTAGGTCCTTCGCCCGCGCCCGGTCCGCGCAAAACGATCTGGCCGACCGCGTCGCCTTCAAGGACGACCATGTTGGTGCCACCGGCAAGCTGCCCCAGTGGCGACGTGTCCGGCACCAGACATGGCGACATGCGCTGTTCCAGCCCGCGCCCTGTCATCTGGGCCACGCCCAGCAGTTTGATCTTATAGCCCATATCGGCGGCCTGATGGATGTCGTCGATGGTAACAGAGCCGATCCCTTCCAGTTCGACCGCGTCGAAATCAACTTGGGTGCCGAAAGCAATCGATGACAGCAAAGCAAGCTTGTGGCCCGCGTCAATGCCGCCGACGTCAAGTTCTGGATCGGCTTCCAAATAGCCAAGCGCATTGGCCTCGTCAAAGACGGCCTCGTAGCTGAGGCCAGCGTCTTCCATACGGGTCAGGATGTAATTGCAGCTGCCGTTCATCACACCCATCACGCGGGTGATTTCGTTGCCTGCCAGACCCTCGGTCAAAGCCTTGACCACAGGGATACCGCCAGCAACGGCAGCTTCGAACCGGATCACATGACCTGCATCTTCGGCAGCCTCGGCCAAGGCTTGGCCGTGGATGGCAAGCAGGGCCTTGTTGGCGCTGACGACGTCTTTACCATGCGCGATGGCGGCTTCGGTTGCGTCTTTGGCCGGACCGTCATGGCCACCCATAACCTCGATGAAAACATCAATATCGCTGCGTTGGGCCAAAGTGACCGGATTATCTTCCCAGGCGTAGGCCGACAGGTCCACGCCACGATCTTTGGTTTTTGACCGCGCCGAAACGGCAACAATTTCAATCGGACGTCCGGCGCGCAGCGCGAGCAGTTCGGCGTGCTTCTGGACGATCCGAACGATGCCCACGCCAACGGTCCCAAGACCAGCAATTCCAAGGCGAAGTGGTGTTGTCATGAGGCTTTGGTCCATCGTTTGAAATTTCGTCACGCAGGGTCTAGCGAAACTGCTGCACTACTGCAATGCGGCGAAATCAATCTGGCGGATCGCCTCTGCACGTGCCTGAAGTGCCGCGATGCGTGCCTGCAAATCTGCGGTTGGGTCATCGCGTGTTGATGGTGCAAGCGGAACAGGCGTCAGCAGGGGATAGGGGGCATTGCGCGCGGCGTCAGTTATCGTCCCCTCAAGCTGGGGAAATGTCGCACAAGCGGACAAAAGGCAAAGGATGATCGGCAGTAGGCGCATGATGTGGATCATAGAGTGCCTGACAAGTGAGGGGAACTACCGATCGTGGGTTTCCAAATGAACGGTCGTTCAGTTAAATGGGTCTATGGCACGTAAGCAAGGCTCTCATTCCGACATCACTGGCCCCAAGGTGCAGGACGCAGCTTTGCGGCTGATTGCACAACATGGCTATGCTGCGGTTTCGATGCGCCAGATCGCAGCTGCCGTCGGTGTGCAGGCTGGTGCGCTTTATAATTATACACCCGATAAACAAAGCCTGCTGTTCGATCTGATGCAAAGCCACATGACTGAATTGCTTGACGCGGTGGCCGCCGCGCCACTGGTCGGTGATCCGCTAGAGCAGTTGGAGCAGTTCACGCGCTTTCATATCCGGTTTCATCTGCCCCGCCCGGATCATGTCTTTGTGTCCTACATGGAGTTGCGCAACCTGTCTGACGAGAACTTCGCACAGATTGAGACGCTGCGACGTCGCTATGAAGATGTGCTTGAGGATGTCTTGCGCGCGGGCGAACAAGCGGGTGTTTTTGCAATGGCTGACACCCGCGTGACGACCATGGCGCTGATTGCGATGCTGACGGGACTTAGCAATTGGTACCGCACCGATGGCAGGTTGGCGATGGACACGATCGAGACAATGTATTGGGATTTGGTCCGCAAGGCAGTCGCAAGCTAGGCAATGTCCGCAACTTACGCTAAGCCAGCCGACAAAACGGAGTGCGGATAGATGTTTCAACCCGACAAAGACGGAATTTATGCGACCGTGCGCGCCTCGCAAGGGCGGCGTTTGTTGGGGTATTGTGTGCTTTTCGTACTGGGCGCCATGGTAATTTACACCACCTTGTCGAATCCGCCGGCATTGCATTGGATGATCTTCATGCTGGGTTTTGGGGTGACGATGCTCTGGCTGGCAGAGCGTATGCGCAGGTCTACGATGATGGTCATCACACTGACCAAGGACGACTTGCGCGACAGTTCAGGTGCAATACTCGCGCGCATTGACGATGTACAAAGTGTCGAGCGGGGGGCCTTCGCCCTGAAACCTTCGAATGGGTTTACCCTTGTTACGAAAAACAAGAGCCCCCGCGCATGGGCACCCGGTCTGTGGTGGCGCATGGGGCGGCGGGTTGGCGTTGGTGGTGTGACAGCGGCAGGTCAATCACGTTTCATGGCCGAACAGATCGCCTTGCGGATCAAACAGCGAGAAGGATAGCAGGCGCGCACGTTCACGGGATTGTGTCTGGTATCGCCAGCAAGAAAGCACGGCTGCCTTCAACAGGTTGAAACGAGGGCCTTCTTCGGCAGATGGACCCTATAAGGGATATACTTTCCAATGGCTTGAAGCCTTGAATTGCCCTGGTTCGGTTTTGAGCAGCGCCAGATGTTCTGTACGCGTGACGAGGCAACTCATGTTCCCTGTCCCGGTTTCCTGCGAAGGTATTAGCGCGATTGGGTCGGTGTAGTGACAGCCAAGTCTTGCGCAGTGTATCATGGGGATACGAATCACTATTTCTGCGATCTACGGATTATCAGCGATATTACCGGCCCTTTTGATTACTGCGCCAAGCAACAGAAAGAACGTTAACATAAAATTCATATAGCGTTCACTTAACGTTAACATTGGCGGCCAAAAGTGGCGTTTTCTTGAAGAAACGGCTAGGTGGCCGTAGTATTGCCGTAATTTGGGGCGCAAATGTAGGGTACTTTGGGTGAAAGCCTACCTAAGGATTTATGGTGTCATGTATTTAAATTTGTTTAAGCGTTTCAAAGAAGACGAAAGAGGCACGGCAACGATTGAATCGTTGCTATGGATGCCCGTATTTTTCTATCTTTTCATATTGATCACAGACGTGTCGTTTATCTTTTACGGCAAGGCAGAGGCTTTGCGGATCATCCAAGATGGCAATCGCGCATATTCGGTGGGAAAATTTGAGGACAACGCTGATGCGAGCGGGTACATTGAGGGACGTCTGAGAACTTTTGCACCTGGGGCAACAGTAACGACTAGCACAACTGCCGGGATCATAACGACAGTCGCGACGATGGCAGCAAGTGATTTGATGGCCGTCGGGACTATTCCGGGCTTTTTGGGAATCGAAATCCAAGTGACAGCGCAGCATTATCAGGAGAATTGATTCATGAGCGGCTCAAGGTACAAAAATACACGCGCTTTCTTACGTAACTTCAATGATGACACACGGGGCAGTATGACGGTCTTTGGACTGTTCTTCTTTCTGTTTTCGGGCATCTTGGGCGCAATCGCATTGGACGTGACGTTCCTCTATTCTGAGCGTACCCACTTGCAAACCGCAGCAGATCA
>CBDTYC010000034.1:0-14354 GCA_965364495.1 uncultured Yoonia sp.
TTCACATCCAACTGCGCGTCCTTAAAGGCCGCCCGCAGCGGTTCTTGATAGTCTTCCCAAGCAGCGGGACGGGCGGAAAAGAGAACGTTGAGCATTATCGGGGCCTATGAACATGTGCGCTTTGGACAAGTCCAAAGGCAACCAGAAGAACAAGCATCGCGGAACCGCCATAGCTGACCAGCGGCAACGGAACACCCACAACAGGGGCAAGTCCAGTCACCATCGCCATATTGACCGCGAAGAAAAGAAAGAACGTCATCGCAATACCGAGTGTCAACAAAGACGCAAATCGGTCACGGTTACCAAGCGCAGAGATGACGCAAAAAAAGATAATCAGCAAATACAGGATCAGCAGGGTGAAGGCACCGACAAAGCCGAATTCCTCTGCAAGCGTGGTAAAGATAAAGTCGGTGTGCTTTTCGGGTAGAAAGTTCAGCCGCGACTGCGTGCCTTGCATAAAACCCCGTCCGGTCCAGCCACCGGATCCTAGTGCAATCTTGGCCTGTGTAATGTGATATCCGGCCCCCAGCGGATCATTTGAAGGGTCCAGAAATGTGTCGATCCGGCGGTATTGATAGTCCTTCAACAATTGCCAAGTGGTGCCGCGGCTTTGAAAAACGGCGACAATCGTGCCGACCCCGGCACTGACCACAGTGGCAAAATATGCCCAATGAACGCCCGCAAGGAACATGATCGACGCGCCACCGATCAGCAAAAGCAGCGCAGTTCCAAGGTCGGGCTGTCGTAACACCAGCAAAGTCGGGATCAGGATGAACAGGACAGGCAGTATGACCCACAAAGGATGCGACGTCTTCTTGTTCGGCAGCCAGTCATAATAGGCTGCAAGAAACATCACCAACGTAATCTTGGTCAATTCTGAAGGTTGCAAGCGCATAAAGCCAAGATCGATCCAGCGCTGCGCGCCCATGCGGACCTCTCCGAAGAATTCAACACCCAAAAGCAAAAGCAGCGATCCGCCATAGGCGACAAATGCCATATTTCGCCAGAACCAGATGGGAACCATCGCGATTGTCAGCATGAGGACCATGCCAAGGGCAAAGCGCTTCATCTGCGGTTCGACCCATGGTGACGTTGATCCACCAGCAACCGAATACAGCATCAGAAAGCCGGCGCTGGCGACGGCGATCAGCAACATGATGATCGGCCAGTTCAGGTGCAAGACCTTGCGGATGCCCGTGGGGACAAACTTGGTGTTATACTCAAGATAGCTCATACGCGGCTGCGGCCTTTTGCGCCGGGCGGGATGCGTGCCTCGATCCGGCGCTGTTGCTCGGCGATTTTATCGCGCACACCCGCGGGGTACGCATCAAGCGGAGGAGGGCCCCCATATTGGGCCTGCAGCAGGATATCACGGGCAATCGGGGCTGCGGCAGCTGATCCTCCGCCGCCATGCTCGACAACAACAGAAACGGCGTAGCGCGGATTGTCGTAAGGCGCAAAGCCCACGAAAAGCGCGTGGTCGCGGCGTTCCCACGGCAAATCCTCGTTTCTGGTAACACCGGCGGCACGTTCTTCTGGCGTGATGCGGCGCACCTGACTGGTACCGGTCTTGCCGGCCATCTTGTGCGCATCATCTGTAATGCGCGACCCGTAGGCAGTGCCGCGCCGGTTGTTGCAGACATCATTCATCGAGGCGCGCACGCGGCGCAGGGTATTTTCGTTAATGCCGAGGCTGTCACCAAGCCCGGATGGCTGTGCCTCTCCGTCGATCAGGCGGATCAAACGTGGTGTAACTTCGCGCCCCGTCGCAATGCGTGCGGTCATGACGGCCAACTGCAGTGGTGACGCCAGAACATAGCCCTGTCCGATCGACGCATTTACGGTATCACCGATGCGCCATTCTTCGTCGCGCACCCGCGATTTCCATTCTTTGTCGGGTGCAAGCCCTTCGGCAATCGCAGACAAGGGCAAGTCATGGCGCACGCCCAAACCCAGCTTGCGGGCCATATCCGCCATTTTGTCGATCCCGACGCGCTGGGCGATCTCGTAGTAATAGCAATCGCAGCTTTGCTTGAGGCTTTCGTGCAAGTTGATGTTGCCGTGCCCGCCGCGCTTCCAGCAATGGAAGCGAATATTGAAAACATCGGTATAGCCCGGGCAGTAAACCGTTTCGTCCGGTGCGACGACACCAGCTTCAAGTGCGGCCATGGCCGTGATCATTTTGAACGTTGATCCGGGCGGGTAGGTGCCCTGCACGGCTTTTGCAGCCAAGGGGCGGTATTTGTCAGCGTTAAGGGTATTCCAGTCCGGTACCGAAATTCCGCGGACAAAAAGATTGGGATCAAACGCAGGGGCTGACGCGATGGCGCGCAAGTCGCCGTTCTCAAGGTCGATGACGACCGCACCACATGATTCACCGTCAAGCCGCGCCTGCGTATAGCTTTGCAGGCGGCTATCGATGGTCAGTTGGATGTCTTTGCCCGCATCGCCTTCGCGACGGTCCAGTTCGCGCATGATGCGCCCTGCTGCGTTGACCTCGATCCGGCGGGTCCCGGCGCTGCCGCGCAGCGTCTGTTCCAGCTTGTTTTCTGCGCCGGTTTTGCCGATCTGGAATTTCGGGATCTGCAACAATGGATCAGGGTCTTCGATCCGACCAAGATCATAGTCGCTGACTGGTCCGACATAGCCCACGACATGGGCCAGATCAGCCCCCCAGGGATAAACACGGCTGAGGCCGACCTCGGCTTGAATGCCGGGCAGGGCGGGAGTGTTCAGGTTGATCTGTGCGACGTCTTCCCAGCTAAGGCGATCTGCAATCGTCACTGGTACAAACGGCGAGCGGCGACGCATTTCTTGCATGGCGCGGGCCAGATCATCGGGGTCGATATCGACAATCTGGGTCAGTTTGGCCAAAACTTCGCCGATGTCGCCGGCGTCTTCACGGACCATGACAACGCGGTAATTCTGCTCGTTGTCTGCAATCGGGATGCCATTGCGGTCAAAGATCAAGCCACGTTGCGGCGGTAACAAGCGAATATTGATACGGTTCTCTTCGGCAAGCAGGCGGAATTGGTCGGCCTGTTCAACCTGCATGGATCGCAACCGCCACCCCAAGGCACCAACAACACCAAGCTGCACCGCCCCGATAACAAGCGCACGGCGCCCGATTGTGCGTACGCTTTCAATCGTATCTTTGGGGGGGCGCTTCATAACAGATGTCCTCTGTTGCCCGTTTCACCGGGTGCGGTGCGTGTGACGCCAAAGACGAAGTGCGCAATGATCAGCACCACCGGATAGACCGCAATCGTTGCAATCATCTCTAGCAGGGTAAGCCCAAGCGGGGCTTGCGGCAACATTACAATGGCAAGGGCCAAGCGGTTCACCAATGTGATGGCAACGATGCCCGCCGCAATCGTCCCCCATTCAACCAAGAACGGCATATTCCGGAAGTCGCGGTTTTGTCCGCGAATAACCTCGGTCAGGATGACGACCAATGCGGCCCACAGACCAGGCGGGCGCATGAATAAGAAATCTGTCATCAAGAAGAATGCGGCGACCACAAGCACCGGCAGGTACGTCGGCTTGCGTGCCACCCATGCCAGCGTCGCCGCCAACAATAAATCCGGCGCTGCCCAGACAGGTGGGCGCATGTCGCGGGGCACAAGGTCAACGACAATGAACACAAATGCCAAGATGATGAATACGCCCCGATTGACCCAGGTTCTGCGATCTGCTGCTTTAGCCATCGTTGACCTCGACAGATTGCAGGGCCACAGGGTTGAGAGCCGCAGGGCCAAAGAATTCCGCCTCTGGTCCAAGCAGACCGTCGGGATCAGGAATATCCTCATGTGGTTGCGACCGCAGGACGCGCAAGAACTCAAGACGTTGGTAATCGGCGGCCAGGCGTACGCGCAGACGCGCGTCAGTGCCCAGTGCAACCTGACCGACCAGCAAGTCAGCCGGAAACACGCCACCATCGCCAGAAGACACAACACGGTCGCCTGGACGGACAAGTGCGGTATCGCCCAAAAACTCGAGCGGTGGGTTAAGCGTGTTGTCACCGGCAAGAATGGCCTTTTGCCCCGATGGCTGGATCGTGACGGGAATGCGGCTTGAGGTATCGGTCAGCAACATCACACGGCTCGTTTCATTCCCGACGCCTGCAATACGGCCAACAAGTCCGATACCGTCCATTGTTGGCCAGCCGTCCAGAATACCGTCGCGCGATCCGACGTTCACCAAGACAGACTGCCGGAAGGGCGAACCGCTGTCAGTAATGACAACGCCTGTGACATAGGTCAGTTGCGGATCGAGGCTGACGTTGTTGAGGTCTAGCAATTTGGCGTTTTCCTGCTCCAACTGCAAAGCGGCCTCTTTCCACGCTTTCATTTGCTGCAACTCGCGGCGCAGATCCTGATTTTGAGCGCGCAACTGGCGGTAGCTCTCGAAATCACTGATGAGATTGGCAGCGCTGGTGATTGGTGCCATTGCCCAATCGAACGACGGGACAACAGCATCAATAGCCGCCGCACGAAAGCGTTCAACGCGCGGGCTATCGATGCGCCAAACCAAGAATAGACTAACCAGGGACAACACCAGAAGCCCGACCAGCAATCTGCGGATCGGTCCGATGAAGTCGTCGTTGGGCTTTTCGCGTGCCAAGGGCGGGTGTTCCCTCGTTTGTGTGTTAACTGTCGTAGTCTATCACATGCCGCAGCTGTTTTTCATATTCCAGTGCCCGACCGGTGCCAAGGGCAACACAATTCAGTGACTCGTCCGCCACCGAGATCGCAAGGCCGGTTTGTTCACGCAATGCCAGATCAAGCTGACCCAACAGCGCGCCTCCGCCGGTTAGCATCACTCCGCGGTCAACAATGTCAGCCGCAAGGTCGGGCGGCGTGGCTTCCAAGGCTGTCATCACCGCTTCGCAAATTTGCTGCACGGGTTCGGCCAAAGCTTCGGCAACTTGGGCTTGTGAAATCTCGGTCTCTTTCGGGACGCCGTTCAACAGGTCGCGACCCCGAATATGCATCGACTGGCCGCGCCCGTCGTCAGGCATACGGGCTGTCCCGATCGAGGTCTTGATCCGCTCTGCGGTACTTTCACCGATCAACAGGTTATGCTGGCGGCGCAGGTAGTTGATGATCGCCTCGTCCATGCGGTCCCCACCGACGCGTACCGAACGGGCGTAAACAATCTCGCCCCGCGACAGCACGGCCACCTCGGTTGTACCGCCGCCGATGTCGACGACCATGTTGCCGGTCGGGTCTGTGATTGGCATACCTGCACCGATGGCGGCTGCGATAGGCTCTGCAATCAGACCAGCGCGGCGTGCACCTGCAGACAGAACAGACTGGCGGATCGCACGTTTTTCGACGGGTGTCGCACCATGGGGGACACAAACGATGATCTTGGGTTTTGAAAAAGTGGACCGACGGTGCACTTTGCGGATGAAATGCTTGATCATTTCCTCGGCAGTATCAAAGTCTGCGATGACACCGTCACGCATCGGGCGGATCGCCTCGATACTGCCGGGTGTGCGGCCAAGCATGAGTTTTGCGTCCTCACCAACGGCCAGTACTTTTCTGACGCCGTCCTTGACGTGGTAAGCCACGACTGAGGGCTCTGACAAAACGATGCCTTTGCCTTTTACATAGACCAGCGTGTTTGCCGTGCCCAAGTCGATCGCCATGTCTGACGAAAATAGTCCCCGAAAGCTTACCATAAATTGTGGTCTTCCATACCCAAAGCGCGGTTTCCTGCAACATCCACGATGTGCGGCCTGCCGAAGCTTATACGGGGATGCGCCAGCGGTTTGAAGCCCTTCTATTCCGGGACGCGGCGGCAAATCGCCTCTTGTCTTTTTTCAACTTTATGGGTGCTATCAGTCCGACATTATTGACAAAAAATATCTGTTTTCCAATGTCGGCCATCTTTTCGACTGTCCGATCTGTCGCAAGAGCTTTGGCCACAAAAAAGGGCGGCCTGTCTGAAACAAGCCGCCCTCAATGATCCGAGTCGCCCGGAAAGATCAGGTATCTTTGTACGAGACACCCTTTACGTCATAGCCGGGGGCCGATTTTTCGCGTCGCACCAACAGCCGGTTCAAAGCGTTGATATAGGCCTTGGCACTGGCGACAACTGTGTCTGTATCGGCGGATTGTCCGGTGGCGATCCGGCCGTCTTCTTCCATGCGAACTGAAACTGTTGCTTGGGCATCGGTGCCTTCGGTCACGGCACTGACCTGATACAGCTGCAGGCGTGCGCCGTGAGGGAAAATTGCTTTCACCGCATTGAACGTCGCATCAACAGGGCCGTCACCAGTGGCCGATGTTTTGATATCGGCACCATCGACCTCCATCACCATATCGGCTGTTTGTGGTCCCTCGGTCCCGCAAACAACGCGCAAGGATTTCAGCTTGAGCCGGTCATCTGCGGCGTCGTTTTGTGTGACCAACGCCATCAGATCGTCGTCAAATACTTCTTTCTTGCGATCGGCCAAATCCTTGAAACGGACAAAAACATCGTTCAGTTGGTTGTCGGCAAGATCAAAGCCCAATTCGGACAGTTTCGCCCGCAGCGCGGCCCGTCCAGAGTGTTTGCCCAAAGGCAGCGATGTCCCCGAAAGACCAACATCCTCGGGTCGCATAACTTCGAACGTTTCGCGGTTTTTCAGCATTCCATCCTGATGAATGCCGCTTTCGTGGGCAAAGGCGTTCTTGCCGACGATGGCCTTGTTGAACTGCACCGCAAAACCCGAGACAGTCGCCACGCGGCGCGAGATGCTCATAATTTTGCGCGTATCAATTCCGGTCGTATAGGGCATGATATCGCCGCGGACCTTAAGGGCCATTACGACTTCTTCCAAAGCAGTATTGCCAGCACGTTCACCCAAGCCGTTGATCGTGCACTCGATCTGACGTGCGCCGCCCTCAACGGCCGCCAAGGAATTTGCCGTCGCCATGCCAAGGTCATTGTGGCAGTGGGTCGCGAAAATTACGCTATCTGCGCCTGGTACTTTGTTGATCAACATCCGTATCAACTGCGCGCTTTCGACAGGGGCAGTATAGCCGACCGTGTCGGGAATGTTGATTGTCGTTGCACCGGCCTTGATCGCGATTTCGACAACGCGGCACAGGTAATCCTCTTCCGTGCGCGTGGCATCCATTGGCGACCATTGCACGTTGTCACACAAGTTGCGGGCGTGGGTCACGGTGTCGTGGATACGCTCTGCCATCTCGTCCATGTTCAGGTTCGGAATGGCGCGGTGAAGCGGCGAGGTGCCGATGAATGTGTGAATCCGTGGGGATTTCGCGTGCTTCACGGCCTCCCAGCAGCGGTCGATGTCCTTGTAGTTGGCGCGTGCCAGCCCACAAATCGTTGCCGACTTGGCTTGCGCTGCAATCGCGCTGACGGCGTTGAAATCGCCCTCGGATGCAATCGGGAAGCCAGCCTCGATGATATCGACCCCCATTTCGTCCAGCATCTCGGCGATTTCGAGTTTTTCAGCGTGGGTCATCGTTGCGCCCGGGGATTGCTCGCCGTCGCGCAAGGTGGTGTCGAAAATCAACACTTTATCTTTTGTCATGTCAGTATTCCTTTGGTCCTTAGCATTTATCTTGGCGCTGTTCCCCTCTGAGCGGTCGCGCCCGATGGCACGCTCAGAGGCTGCTAAGGAGTAGACGCGCGCGCAGAAGTAGCCCCAAAGAGGCAGCTTTTGTGATATGTGCGCGGTTCATCATGGCGCCGACTATACAAAGCTTTCCTCGGTTGAAAAGACGCAATTGCGCCCACCAACTCAGTATTTGGGGTGAACGGGTGATTTCAGCGGATGCCCTGCACTGGTTCCTTGCCGCATCTTTGGGGGGCTCTACATAGGGGTGATGGACACGAAGACACATAAGACGGCACTGGTTATCGGTGCAAGCGGCGGGATTGGCGCGGCGATCACGCGGCAGTTGCGCGACCAAAGCTGGGACGTGACCGGGCTGTCGCGCGCCGCTGACGGGTTTGATGTCAGCGATCCGGCGTCGGTCGCGGGTGCGTTGGACGCTCTTGCTGGACCATTTGATCTGATTTTCGTGGCGATCGGCATTCTGGCAGCGCCTTCCGGCACCCCGGAAAAGAACCTTTCAGCAATCACCGCTGACGCCATGGCACAGGTTTTCGCCGTTAACGCGATTGGCCCTGCACTGATCTTGCGCCATGTGTCCCGTCTGCTGCCCAAGGACAAGCGGGGCGTTGTCGCCGTGCTGTCGGCGCGGGTCGGCTCGATCGGAGATAATCAGATCGGAGGCTGGTATTCGTATCGCGCATCGAAGGCCGCACTGAACCAGATTGTCCACGGGGCAGCGATTGAACTGGCGCGGTCCCACAAACAATCGATTTGCGTGGCGCTGCATCCCGGCACGGTAGAGACAGCTTTCACCAAGGACTACGCCGGACGCCACAAGACAGTGACTGCGCAAGTTGCCGCCCGCAATTTGCTGGGGGTGATAGCGTCGCTGGAGCCGGACCAATCCGGCGGATTCTACGACTATGCCGCACAAGAGATCGTCTGGTGAGGTTGGTTCTTATTCTTGGCGACCAGCTTTCGCCGTCGCTGTCAGCCCTGCAAAAGGCGGATAAGTCCGACGATGTGGTGGTGATGGCCGAAGTGACGGACGAAGCTGGCTACGTTCCACATCATCCCAAAAAGATCGCATTCACCTTTATGGCGATGCGACAGTTCGCCAAAGCCATGCGCGACGACGGATGGGAAGTGGCCTACACGAAACTGGATGATCCCGAAAACACCGGAACGATCGTCGGTGAACTGATCCGCCGTGCCTCAGAAAACGCCGCCGCAGGTGTTGTCTATACTGAACCAGGTGAATGGCGTCTGATTGACGCCCTCGCGGAAATGCCACTCAAATCACATTGCCTGCCCGACACCCGCTTTATCGCCTCGCATCAAGAGTTCGAGGATTGGGCAGAAGGTCGCAAGCAGCTTCGGATGGAGTATTTCTATCGCGAGATGCGCCGCAAAACGGGCCTATTAATGGCTGGCGATCAGCCCGAAGGTGGAAAGTGGAACTACGATCACGATAACCGAAAACCGGCGCCTGATCAGGTCGATTTCAAAGGGCCGTTGCAGTTTGCCCCAGACGAGAGTGTCCTTGATCTGGTTGCCGCACGGTTTCCCGACAACTTTGGCGATTTGCGCCCGTTCTGGTTCGCAACCACCGCCGACCAAGCACAAGAGCAACTGGCCCATTGGATCGACGGCGGTTTGCCAAGCTTCGGCGATTTTCAGGATGCGATGCTGACGGATCAGCCGTTCGTGTATCACGCATTGATCAGCTTCTACCTGAACGCCGGTTTGCTGGACCCTTTGGAGGTCTGCAAGAAGGTTGAGGCTGCCTATGTCTCAGGCCACGCGCCGTTGAACGCGGTTGAGGGCTTCATCCGGCAAATCATCGGCTGGCGTGAATATGTGCGCGGTATCTACTTCCGTGAGGGTCCTGATTACATGGCCCGAAATGGCCTGAAACACGACCGTGCCTTGCCTGATCTGTTCTGGGGCGCGCCCACAAAAATGAATTGCGTGTCGCAGTCGGTCGCGCAGACCAAGCAATACGCCTATGCGCATCATATTCAGCGTCTGATGGTGACGGGAAATTTTGCGCTGCTGGCCGGAGTTGATCCCGCTCATGTCCACGAATGGTATCTGGCCGTTTATGCCGACGCCTATGAATGGGTCGAAGCCCCGAATGTCATCGGAATGAGCCAGTTTGCCGACGGCGGGATCATTGCATCTAAACCTTACATCTCGTCCGGCAACTATATCCACAAGATGTCGAACTACTGCGGGTCATGCGCCTACCGCGTACAGGACAAGACCGGTGAAAAGGCCTGTCCGTTCAATCTGCTTTATTGGCATTTCCTTGATCGGCACCGCGATCGTTTCAAGGGCAATCCACGGATGGGCAACATGTACCGTGTATGGGACCGGATGGACGAAACAAAACGCAAGACCGTTTTGCAGGAAGCTGATGAATGGCTGGCAAAACTGGATCAGGGCGAAACCGTGTAATCGAAAGACAAAGGGGCCTGACAAACGTGTCAGACCCCTTTGGAATGGCTTTGACCAGTGGTGGTTAGTTGCCTTGACCAGTCTCTGACACCAATGCCCCATCTGACCATGTTCCAACGCTTTCCTGACCTGTGGCATAGCGCATTGTGCCCTCGCCTTCGCGACGACCGCGGACAAAACTGCCTTCGTAGACATCGCCGTTGGCGTATGTCGCAACACCTGCGCCATCAATTACGCCGTCCTGCCATCCACCGACATAAGTAAAGCCGTCAGGCAGCGTGATCTCGCCTTGGCCGTTGCGCTGGCCGTTCAGGAAATCACCACTATAGACCGTTCCGTCTGCATAGGTTGCGCGGCCCAATCCGTTGCGCTGGCCTTCGGCCCATTGACCTTCGTAGACGTAGCCATCGGCGTAGGTCATCGTGCCTTGACCATCATACTGTGCATTCACAAAGGTGCCTTCGTAGGTCAGCCCGTTGTCATAGGTGGCAATGCCCGTTCCATTGATGACACCATTTACCCAGTCGCCCTCATAGGTCGAACCGTTAGGATAAATAATCTTGCCTGTGCCATTGGCAACATTGTTGGCAAATGCGCCAACGTAGATCGACCCGTCGGGATAAGTCACCTGACCGCTGCCTTCGATGAGGCCATCAGCCCATTCGCCGACATACTCGTAGCCGTCCGAGCCCGTGAATGTTCCGGTGCCGTGGCGGCGGTCATTCACGAATGAACCCCGATACGTGTCGCCGTTGGCGTAGGTTGCGACACCTTCACCTTCGCGCTTGCCGTCAACAAGGTTGCCTTCATAAACGTCGCCATTCGGCTGCGTCAGGCTTCCGGCACCTTGGATTTCGCCATCAACCCACTCGCCGCTATAAACAAGGCCGTCGGCCATCGTCAGCGTTCCCAATCCGTCACGTGTGCCTGATTTGAGGTTTCCTTGGTAAACCGCGCCGTCGGGGTATGTTATTTTGCCTTCGCCTTCTTTGGTGCCATTGATCCACGACCCTTCGTAGATGTACCCACCCGGGCTTGTCATCGTGCCGGTGCCATTGTGCATTGCGTTGCGGAATTCGCCTTCGTAGGTCACGCCATTCGCATAAACCGCGATGCCTTGTCCGGTGATATTGCCGTCCAGCCAATCGCCTTCGAATGTACCACCGTCAGAAAATATGATTCGCCCCTGACCCTCAGGCTTGCCCGCGACAAAGGCTCCTTCGTAGATGGATCCGTTCGGAAATCGGGCTGTACCTTGACCGCGAATCTCGCCTTCGACCCATTCTCCGGTGTATTCGTACCCATTGGGCAAACGGTAGGTTCCGGTGCCATGTTGTTTGCCATCAAGGAATGTACCCTCGTAGACACCACCGTCATCATATTGTTTTGTTTGGACTGTTTGCGCATAGCCGCTTGTAGCAAGTCCAGCCGCCAGCACGACTGCTACAACACTCTTTGATAATCCAAACATCGCCATCAGGTTCTCCGATTTCTATTCCGTTCGCAGCTTAGGAAAGCTAAGCCCTGCTGACAACGTTTAACATCAGCATGTGCTAACGGCTTTCCCCCGCGCGTCTTTCTGCTACATGCATTGCAGGGCATTGGGACAAAACTATGACAAAAATATTTCGTCTGACGTTGGCACAGTTGAACCCGACCGTTGGCGACATCGCGGGCAACGCAGAGCAGGCACGAAAAGCATGGGCTGAAGGCAAAGCAAATGGCGCCGATTTGGTCGCGCTACCAGAGATGTTTCTGGTCGGCTATCAAACCCAGGATCTGATTGCAAAACCCGCGTTTATCAATGACGCCATGGACCATCTTCATGCCCTTGCTCGCGACTGCGCTGACGGTCCGGCACTATCGATCGGTGGACCAGCGGTCGAAGATGAACGGCTTTATAACGCCTATTTCACCCTGCGCGGCGGCGAGATTGTCGCCTGCGCCCGCAAGCATTTTTTGCCGAACTTCAATGTCTTTGACGAGGTGCGCCTGTTCAAAAGCGCCGATATTGCAGGCCCTTATGCGCATAACAATGGTGCGCGGATCGGCAATCCGATTTGCGAAGATGCATGGTATCCTGACGTCTGCGAAGCAATGGTCGAAAGTGGTGCAGAAATTTTGGTGATCCCCAATGGATCACCCTACTTCCGCGGCAAGTTCCCGATCCGCATGAACAACATGGTCTCGCGGGTGATCGAAAATGATGTGCCTTTGGTCTACCTTAACATGGTGGGCGGTCAGGATGATCAGATGTTTGATGGTGGATCTTTCGTGTTGAACCGTGGCGGACAACTTGCGGTGCAACTGCCGATCATGGAAACCATGATCACCCACGTTGATTTCACGCTAACCGACGCAGGCTGGCACGCCAAGGACGGCGAAAAGGCGCTGATGCCTGATTGTATAGAGCAAGATTACCGGGTCATGGTCGAAGCCTTGCGCGACTACATGCGCAAATCCGGCTTTCGCAAAGTGTTGCTTGGCCTTTCGGGGGGCATCGATAGCGCGATTGTGGCGGCAATTGCGACCGACGCGCTGGGTGCCGAAAACGTGCGTTGCGTGATGTTGCCTTCGGAATACACCTCGCAGGGATCGCTTGATGATGCCGCAGCAGCGGCACAAGCCTTGGGCTGCAAGTATGATACGGTCAGCATTGCAGGCCCTCGGGCTGCTGTGACAGAGGCACTAGCCCCGCTTTTTGCGGGGTTGGACGCTGACCTGACAGAGGAAAATATCCAATCACGCATTCGCGGGCTTCTGCTCATGGCACAGTCCAACAAGTTTGGTGAAATGCTTCTGACGACGGGCAACAAATCCGAGGTGGCCGTGGGCTATGCCACGATTTATGGCGATATGGCGGGCGGCTATAATCCGATCAAGGACATGTATAAAACCCGCGTTTTCGAAACTTGTCGTTGGCGCAACGCGAACCATCGCCCTTGGATGCATGGCCCGGCCGGCGAGGTCATACCGGTTGCGATCATCGACAAGCCGCCTTCGGCTGAACTGCGTCCCGATCAAAAAGACGAAGACAGCTTGCCACCCTACGACATCCTTGACGGGATTTTGACAATGCTGGTGGATGATGATGCGTCGGTTGCCGATTGTGTGGCCGCCGGTTTTGATCGGGCGACGGTGAAGCGGGTAGAACACTTGCTCTACATCAGTGAATACAAGCGGTTCCAATCCGCACCAGGCCCACGTTTGTCGTCACGGGCATTCTGGCTGGACCGGCGCTATCCGATCGTGAACCGGTGGCGGGACAACAGCTAAGTCCGCAAAGTTTGGGCTCAAGCTATTTCGTGCTAGGATTGCGTATGTCCGAGAACAGAACCCGACCCACAAACCAAAGCGTCACCGACTTTGTTGCGGCGGTGGAACACCCCACCAGACGCGCTGATGCCATGGCGCTTGATGCGATGTTTCGGGACATCACAGGCTGGCTGCCGCAAATGTGGGGGACAAGCATCGTTGGATACGGGTCCTACCACTACACTTACGAAAGTGGTCGCAGTGGAGATTTTTTAGCTACCGGTTTCAGTCCGCGCAAAACGAACCTGTCGATTTACATCATGCCGGGCTACGCTGATTTCGGCGGCATCCTTGATCGGCTGGGTAAACACAAGATCGGCAAATCCTGTCTCTATATTAACAAGCTTGCAGATATTGACATGAACGTCCTGCAAGAATTGGTCAGGGCCGGTGTCAACGACCTTCAACGCAAATGGCCGGTCCAACCGACCTGAACTGCCAAGTTCTTATTCCAGAAAAACTTCGGGGTGAGGGGCGGATGAAATCCGGCCCGAGGGGCAGCGCCCCTGAAACTGGACATCTGCGGCGCGGCATGGTCAATACCTCGCAACAGGAGAAATACCCATGACCACGACCAGATTCGCCCCATCGCCCACCGGTTGGATACATATCGGCAACTTGCGTGCTGCGCTATTCAACTACGCGATTGCGCGCCAGAACGGCGGTAAGTTTATCCTGCGGATTGACGATACTGACAGCGTGCGATCAAAGGACGAATATGTTGAAGGTCTCAAGGAAGATCTAAGGTGGCTTGGCTTTACGTGGGACCAAACCGAACATCAGTCTGCGCGGATGGAAAACTACCTGATCGCCAAGCAAAAGCTGATCGATATGGGGCGGCTTTACGAGTGTTTCGAAACGCCAACCGAACTTGATCTTAAGCGCAAGAAACAGCTGAACATGGGCAAACCACCGGTTTATGACCGTGCTGCGCTTGCGCTTTCGGATGCTGAAAAAGACAAACTGCGCGCGGAGCGTGGTTCGCATTGGCGTTTCAAGCTGG
>CBDTYC010000035.1:0-14306 GCA_965364495.1 uncultured Yoonia sp.
GTTCGACGTATTGCAGTGCCATGTCCCAGGGAAAGAAGATCCAGGTGTCCTGGCTCACCTCGGTGATGAAGGTGTCGACCATCGGCCGGCCCTTGGGCTTGGCATAGACGGTCGCGAAATGCGCCTGCGGGTAAAGCCGGCGCACGAGTTCCAGCGTGCGGCCGCTATCGACAAGATCATCAATGATCAGGATGCCCGTACCATCGCCCATCAAGGCAGCGTCTGGCGCCTTGAGAACCATTGCCGACGACTGGTCCTGGTGGTCGTAGCTTTTGACACTGATTGTATCGACGGTCCGGATGTCCAGTTCACGGGCGGCAATCATCGCAGGGGCCATCCCGCCACGGGTAATCGCAACGACAGCACGCCAAGCGCCGTCGTCCGGCCCTTTTCCATCCAGTCGCCATGCCAACGCACGGCTGTCGCGGTGGATTTGGTCCCAGCTGATGTGGAACCCTTTTTCGTGAGGCAAGCGGTCAGTCATTTCAGGTGGTCCTATTCCTTGGAAATATCAGGCGCGTCGACAGCTTTCATGCCAACAACATGATAACCGGCGTCAACATGCAAAACCTCGCCAGTGACGGCGCTTCCCAAGTCCGACAGCAGATAGAGGGCCGATTTGCCAACTTCTTCTTGTGTCACGGTGCGGCGCAACGGCGAGTTGTATTCATTCCATTTCATGATCAGGCGGAAGTCACCAATGCCGGATGCGGCCAGCGTTTTGATCGTGCCCGCACTGATTGCGTTGACGCGAATGTTGTCCTTGCCAAGATCCTCTGCCAGATAGCGTACAGATGCTTCGAGGGCTGCTTTCGCGACGCCCATGACGTTGTAATGCGGCATAACTTTTTCTGCGCCGTAGTACGTCAATGTCAGGCAGGAACCGCCATCTTTCATCATCTTTTCGGCGCGCTGAACGACAGCCGTGAACGAGTAAACAGAGATATCCATTGTCATTTGGAAATTGCTGCGCGTGGTGTCAACATAGCGGCCTCTCAGCTCGCTTTTGTCTGAAAAACCAATAGCATGAACGATGAAATCCAGCTTGCCCCAACGTGCCTCCAGATCCGTGAAAAGCGCGTCGATTGATGCCTCGTCGCCCACGTCGCAGGGCAGCACGATATCGGACCCCACGGATGCCGCCAAAGGACCGACACGTTTTTGCAGGGCTTCACCTTGGTAGGAAAAGGCCAGTTCGGCGCCCGCATCGGCGCAAGCTTTTGCGATCCCCCAAGCAATCGACTTATCGTTTGCGAGACCCATAATCAGGCCTCGTTGGCCTTGCATCAGTTGAGATGTCATCGCGGCAATCCTTTTTGTATGTGCTTGCGTCGTATCTAGATCGTTTAGGCGATTGCATCCAAGCGAGCAAGGCTATGAACAATCCCGTAAAAAGGTTGCTACTGTATCTGATCCGTCTTACGTTCTTCGGGGGCGTCATTTTTTTGGGATCAGCCATGTCTGACCGAAGTGGTATATTTGTAGGCGACGATCCTTTTGTGATTGCGCAGCAATGGCTTGATGATGCAGCAAAAACAGAACCGAACGATCCCAATGCCATTGCTTTATCGACAGTCGATGCGGACGGCATGCCGAACGTGCGCATGGTCCTGCTGAAAGAGATCGAAGCAGACGCCTTCGTGTTTTACACGAATTACCAAAGTCGAAAAGGTCAGGAGCTGACCCACTCTGGCAAGGCGGCATTTGTTCTGCATTCCAAATCCCTCGCAAGGCAGATCAGGGTGCGCGGAACCGTCACCAAAGAAGATGGTCCGATCGCTGATGCCTATTACAAGTCGCGCTCTCTCCAGAGCAGGCTTGGGGCATGGGCGTCACAACAGTCACAGCCCTTGACGTCGCGTGCGTCATTGATGGCAGCGGTGGCAAAGGTTACAGCCCTGAAAGGTACAGACCCGGAACGTCCGCCATTTTGGGGTGGTTTTAGGGTCGTGCCCGTCGAGATCGAGTTCTGGTCAGACGGCGCATTTCGATTGCATGACCGGTTTCGGTGGTCGCGCAACAAAGTTAACGAAGATTGGACTGTTTCGCGTCTGTCACCTTGATTGTGCGCGCCCATTGCAATTTAAGACAGGCCTTGGCTTTGATTTTTTTGGGCTGAAGCTAATTAAAAAAGTTGAGTTGCGGCATAATACAAGGCCGCTGCTCTGAAGGAAAAAGAAGATGGAATCGCACGAAACAGGCGCATCTCGCCAAGTGCTGGGTCAAGTAAAGTGGTTTGACCCCGGTAAGGGTTTTGGCTTCGTCGTCGCCGAAGGCGGTGGACGAGATATTTTGTTGCATGCCAATGTTTTACGCAATTTCGGGCAGGGGTCCGTCGTGGATGGATCTGCAATCTGTATCTTGGTTCAAGACACAGAACGTGGCTTGCAAGCCATCGAAGTTCTATCGATCAGCCCCCCCGCAAGCCAGGACAGTGTGCCATTGCGTGACATGGTGGAATTCACTGCCGACGACATCGCCAACCGCCCGATCGAGCCCGCTCGCGTCAAGTGGTTCGACAAGGGAAAGGGATTCGGTTTTGCCAATGTATTTGGCAATAACGAGGACGTGTTCATCCATATAGAGGTTCTTCGACGCTCGGGTCTCTCTGATCTGCAATCAGGCGAAGCTGTCGGTTTACGCATGGTAGACGGCGAACGTGGCCGTATGGCTATTCAAATCATCGGCTGGGAGGCTGCAGCTAAGTGAGAACTGCCGCAACTGCGTTTGCGCTTTGCCTTTGGGCTTTGCCGGTCTGGGCGGTCTGCGCAGAGGACAAAGTCACCATCAAAGGCGCGTGGGGGCAGGCGAGTTTTACTGTCGAGGTCGCCGATGACAATCAGGAACGCGCCAAGGGTCTGATGTTTGTCGACACCATGCCGACGCTTGCGGGCATGCTCTTTGTTTACGAGCGTCCGCAGAGTGTCAGCTTCTGGATGAAGAATACACTGATTCCCCTCGATATGTTGTTCGCCGCCCCTGACGGCGAAATCCTGAAAATCCACGAAAACGCCGTCCCCGGTGACCTGACCCCGATTCCCGGTGGCGATGGTGTGCAGATGGTGCTCGAGATTAACGGCGGTCTTTCGCGCCGTTTAGGCATTGTTGCAGGGGATGTTATGCAGCATCCCAGCTTTGGCTTGGAAGCTATTTTGCCTTGCGGCGAAAAGACTGACGGTTAGGGGTTTTCAAATCAATTTGATAAAGCTAAAGACACGCCATGGTTCGGGGCGTAGCGCAGCCTGGTAGCGCATCTGTTTTGGGAACAGAGGGTCGGGAGTTCGAATCTCTCCGCCCCGACCACTTCAAGAAAATGTTTGATATGACAGGTCTGTGCTTTTGCACCAGATCTGTATTGCCGTGGCATTTTCTACTGCGGCTTTCGATTGAACGACCGGTCGCGCACCCAACCACAATAGGCCGAACGCAGAGATTTGTTTCCCCCAACAAGACGGTAAGATTCGGCGGTCCGACGCCCGGACGGAGAATCGCGCCTGGCGTAAAAGGCATCACATCCTGAATGTTAACGAAGATTAAGAATCGGTTAATGGTTTCGGGCGTTGTTCACAGTCTAGCTGAAGCTTTGTTGCTAAGTCTGCTGGTTAAAAGGGTTTCTGCAGGACCCGCCAAAGTGTCAAATTGTGGACAAGCCTGTGTATGAATCACTGGCCCCGAGATGCCGCATTTCGCATTGGTCCCGTCAATCACTTTAATCTGTATTTTGTGTTAAAAATTCGTTGACCCACTAGGGGTGGTTGCGTCAGGTTGTGCGAACCAACGCGACCCACACTAGATGTGGTGTTGGTGGCAGGGACAGCGTAGCAGGCCTAGGGTAGCGATACCTCTGGATCAATCGTCGGATCAAGGATCGGGCGCATTTGGATATACCTCGATTAGCACTGTCTTCAAACGCGGTATCACGCAAGTGAACCAACGACATTTAGCCGCAACGACGGCACATTATGATGGGGCAGACAAATGAAAATTGAACGTAACTTCACCAAAGCAAAGACAGGCGCATATGGCGCGCTGGATTTCAAAACGACCACCTCCGAGATTCGTAATCCGGATGGCACGATCGTTTTCAAGCTTGATGACTGCGAGATCCCTGCCGGTTGGAGCCAGGTCGCATCCGATGTCATCGCCCAGAAATATTTCCGCAAGGCCGGCGTGCCGTCCGAAGTGAACCGCGTGAAAGAAAAAGGCGTGCCAGAGTTCTTGTGGCGGTCCGAACCAGCGAAAGGTGCGACATTCAGTGGCGAAACCTCTGCCAAGCAGGTGTTTGATCGTTTGGCCGGTGCGTGGACTTATTGGGGCTGGAAAGGCGGATACTTCTCGACCGAGGAAGACGCGCGCGCCTATTTCGACGAGATGCGCTATATGCTGGCGACCCAGCGTGCGGCCCCCAACAGCCCGCAGTGGTTCAACACAGGCCTGCACTGGGCTTATGGCATCGATGGACCGGCACAGGGTCACTACTATGTCGACTATCAGTCTGGCGAGCTGACAAAATCCACGTCCAGCTACGAGCATCCGCAGCCGCATGCCTGCTTTATCCAGTCGGTCGCGGATGATCTGGTGAACGACGGCGGCATTATGGACCTATGGGTTCGCGAAGCACGGTTGTTCAAGTACGGCTCTGGCACGGGCACAAACTTTTCGTCCTTGCGTGGCGCCGGCGAAGCTTTGTCCGGTGGCGGCAAATCATCCGGCCTGATGGGTTTCCTGAAGATCGGTGACCGCGCTGCTGGTGCGATCAAATCAGGCGGCACGACACGTCGCGCAGCCAAAATGGTCATCATTGATAGCGATCACCCTGACATTGAAGAGTTCATCAACTGGAAAGTCATCGAAGAGCAGAAAGTGGCGTCCATCGTTGCGGGCTCTAAAATGCACGCCCGCTATCTGAACGCAATTTTCGCGGCGATCAAATCATGGGATGGAGAAGAGGTCGCTGCCTATGATCCAAAGACCAATGACACATTGGCTTCGGCTGTCAAAGACGCGAAAAGATCTGCAATTCCAGAGACATACATCAAGCGCGTTCTTGATTATGCCAAGCAGGGTTATTCCAGCATTGAATTTCCGACCTATGACACCGATTGGGATTCGGAAGCCTATTCCAGCGTGTCCGGCCAGAACTCTAATAACTCGATCCGTGTCACCGACGCCTTTCTGAAAGCTGTTGAAGATGACGCAGACTGGAAGTTGATCAACCGTCGCAACGGCGAGGTTGCCAAGATCATCAAGGCGCGCGACCTGTGGGAACAGGTTGGCCACGCGGCTTGGGCCTGTGCCGATCCGGGCATCCAGTACCACGACACCGTGAACGCATGGCACACATGCCCCGAAGATGGTGCGATCCGCGGTTCCAACCCGTGTTCCGAGTACATGTTCCTTGACGATACGGCCTGTAACCTTGCGTCGATGAACCTGCTGACCTTCTACAAGGACGGCGCATTCCAAGCGGCAGACTATATGCATGCGACACGTCTGTGGACGGTCACGCTGGAAATCTCGGTTATGATGGCACAGTTCCCGTCCAAGGAGATCGCGCAGCGGTCCTATGATTTCCGCACCTTGGGTCTGGGCTATGCCAACATTGGCGGTCTTTTGATGAACATGGGCCTTGGCTATGACAGCGACGAAGGCCGCGCGATGGGTGCTGCACTGACTGCAATCATGACCGGTGTGTCATACGCGACATCTGCCGAAATGGCGGGTGAGCTGGGCGCGTTCCCGGGCTATGCAAAGAACAGCAAGCATATGCTGCGTGTGATCAAGAACCACCGTCAGGCCGCATTGGGCAAATCAGACGGTTACGACAAGCTGGATGTAAAGCCGGTGCCGCTTGACCACGCGAATTGTCCCGATCAAAGCCTGATTGCATTGGCGACTGGCGCATGGGACGAGGCGCTGGCGCTTGGCAAAAAGCATGGCTACCGCAACGCGCAGGTTTCTGTGATTGCGCCAACTGGCACCATTGGTCTGGTCATGGATTGCGACACCACAGGGATTGAACCTGACTTTGCCTTGGTGAAGTTCAAGAAACTGGCCGGTGGCGGCTACTTCAAGATCATCAACCAGTCTGTACCGGCTGCCCTTGAAAAGCTGGGCTATGGTTCGGCCCAGATCGAAGAGATCATCGCCTATGCGGTCGGTCACGGTTCGATCGGGCAGGCACCTGCAATCAACCACACGTCGCTGATCGGACATGGGTTCGGTCAGGCGGAATTGGACAAGATCGAAGGCGCATTGGCGTCGGCGTTCGATATCCGCTTTGTGTTTAACCAGTGGACGTTGGGCGAAGAATTCTGCACCAAAACGCTTGGTATTCCTGCCGCAAAACTGAACGATCCAACTTTCGATCTGCTGCGCCACTTGGGTTATTCCAAAAAGGATATCGAAGCCGCAAACGATCACGTCTGCGGAACCATGACGCTTGAAAACGCGCCTTATCTGAAGAAAGAACACTACACAGTGTTCGATTGCGCAAACCCTTGCGGCAAGAAAGGCACGCGTTATCTGAGTGTTGACAGCCACATCTATATGATGGCCGCTGCACAGTCGTTCATCTCGGGCGCGATTTCCAAGACGATCAACATGCCCAATGACGCAACCATCGAGGATTGCCAGAAAGCATACGAACTCTCCTGGTCCTTGGGTGTGAAAGCCAACGCGCTGTACCGTGACGGGTCCAAACTGTCCCAACCATTGGCCGCTGCCTTGGTCGAAGACGACGAGGACGCGCAAGAGGTTCTTGAAAGCGGCAACCACCACGCCAAGGCGGCAGTGCTGGCCGAAAAGATCGTTGAGAAGATCATCGTCACCGAAGTGCGCAATCGCGAACGTGAAAAGATGCCGCAGCGCCGCAAGGGGTATACCCAAAAGGCGATTGTCGGTGGTCACAAAGTTTACTTGCGGACCGGCGAATACGAAGACGGCAACTTGGGCGAAATCTTTATCGATATGCACAAGGAAGGTGCTGGCTTCCGCGCGATGATGAACAACTTCGCCATCGCGGTGTCTGTTGGTCTGCAATACGGTGTGCCGCTGGAAGAGTTTGTTGACGCCTTCACATTCACCAAGTTCGAACCGGCTGGCATGGTCCAAGGCAACGACAGCATCAAGAATGCAACGTCGATCCTTGACTACATCTTCCGCGAACTGGCCGTCAGCTACCTTGACCGGACCGATCTGGCCCACGTCAAACCCGAAGGTGCGTCCTTCGACGACATCGGACGTGGTGAAGAAGAGGGCGTATCAAACGTCAAGACACCCACCGAGAACGCGGCCTCCCGTTCGCTTGAAGTGCTCAAGCAAATCTCGTCGACGGGCTATCTGCGCAAGCGGATGCCGCAAGACCTTGTTGTTTTCCAAGGTGGGATGGGCGCGACGGGGTTGGCCACCGGAACAGATGCAGCGGCTGCTTTGCAGACTTTGGTGCCTGAAATCAGTGAAAGCATCGTGGCAACAGGTGCCGCTGTCACTATCACGGCCCGCGACAAGGCCAAAATGCAAGGCTACGAGGGCGATCCTTGTGGGGAATGCGGCAACTACACATTGGTGCGCAACGGGACATGCATGAAGTGCAACACCTGCGGCGGAACGTCGGGGTGTAGTTAAGTCACAACGAGCTTCAGAGCGGGTGCGCCCGCTCTGACGCGGATCAGGCCGCAGGCAAAACAACCGAGCGGTATAATGAGTGAGCTTGATCAGCGAAACTATGGAGGGGCCTTTGGTCCCTCCTTTTTTATGCAGCCGCGCGAGGGTTTCTTTGCAAAATCCACGACAGCCGCGCATTCTGGTGCGAACCAAAGGATCAAACCATGACCGATTTTCTACTTCTCGCCTTCATCTTCCTGATCGCTGGCGTGGTCGCTGTCCCGATTGCGACCCGTCTGGGCCTTGGGTCTGTGCTTGGGTATCTGATCGCAGGTATCGTGATCAGTCCGGTATTGGCGCTTTTGCATGTGGACGTGATCTCGATCCAGCATTTCGCGGAATTCGGTGTGGTGATGATGCTGTTTCTGGTCGGGCTGGAACTTGAGCCCAAACGCCTTTGGGCGATGCGTGGCAAGTTGTTCGGACTTGGCGGGGGGCAGATTGGACTGACAACTGCCGCCGTGATGGGGATCGGGATGCTCTTTGGTCTTGGGTGGACTTTTGCCTTGGCTGTTGGCCTGATAGCGGCACTAAGTTCGACAGCTATCGTCCTGCAAACATTGAATGAAAAAGGATTGATGAAAAGCGGCGGCGGGCAGTCAAGCTTTTCTGTCCTGCTTGCCCAAGACATTGCCGTCATTCCGATGCTGGCCTTGATGCCGCTACTTGCGATGCCTGAATTGATGGATGTGGCGGGTGATTTGTCACATGCCGTGGCGGATGATCATGGCGAAGCCAGCGGTGATCATGGTAGCGGGATCAGCCTTGTTGCAGGTCTGAACGGCTGGCAAACGGCGCTTGTGAATATCGTGGCGATTGCAGCTGTCGTGGGCGCGGGCAGCTTTTTGACCCGTCCGATTTTCCGGTTCATCGCAGGGGCAAACCTGCGCGAATTGTTCACGGCGACGGCGCTGATGATGGTCATCGGAATCGCCTTGTTGATGTCGCTGGTCGGGCTGTCGCCTGCGTTGGGGACGTTCCTTGCTGGCGTGGTTTTGGCCAACAGCGAGTATCGGCACGAACTCGAATCAGATATCGACCCGTTCAAGGGATTGCTCTTGGGGTTGTTTTTTATGACCGTCGGGGCAGCGATTAACTTTGGGTTGTTAGCGGACAACCTGCTGCTGATCCTTGGGTTGACCGTATTGCTAATTGCCGTGAAGGCAGGGGTCTTGGCAGTGCTGGCCGTAGTTTTCAGACTGCGGGGCGCGGACCGGTGGTTGCTGGCGCTTAGCCTTGCGCAAGCGGGCGAGTTCGGCTTTGTGTTGCTGTCTTTTTCGGTCTCCAGCATGATCTTGCCGCAGATGTTGGCGGATCAATTGCTACTGGTTGTAGCGATCTCGATGATGCTGACCCCGCTTTTGTTTATTTTCTATGACCGCGTGATCGTGCCACGTTATGCCGTCGTCGATGACGGCGAGGCCGACGATATCGAAGAACAGGGACAAGTCATAATCGCAGGCGGTGGCCGCGTTGGCGGTATGGGGCGCCGGATACTGAGTGCCGCTGGCTATCGTCTCACGGTGCTCGACTACCACGCCCAACACCTTGCTACCATGCGTCGTTTCGGGGCGCGCATCTATTACGGTGATGCGACCCGCCCCGACATGCTGCAAGCTGCGGGTCTGCAACACTGCAAAGTCTTCGTGGCAGCCATTGATGACAAAGAAAAGCTGACAGAGTTGGTACACTACGTCCATACCACCGCTCCGCATGTGCATATCATCGCCCGCGCGATTGATCGTCATCACGTCTACGAACTGTGGGCTGCGGGCTGTCGCGATATCATTCGCGAAACATATGACAGTTCTTTGCGAATGGGGCGGTCAGCCCTGGAGGCGTTGGATATCCCCAAAGATCGTGCCGTGATGATGGTTGATGCCTTTAACCGTGCGGATCGCGCGTCGATGATTAGGTTGGCTGATGCCTATGACCCGAAAATCCCCGTGATGGAAAACGAAGTTTACATCGCACGCGTGCAGGAAATCCTTGGCCCTCGCGAGGTCGCGATGAATGCCGAGATGATGCATATTCTGGATACTGGTGAGATGCCGGACGAAGACGAATTCGTCGCAGGACCAAGCGGCTAGCGCGGGATATCGACCTCGGGTGCGGCCAAGGTGAAGCCTGCGAACTGAAAGCCGGGCGATACGGTGCAGCCTACAAGCGTCCAGTCACCGGTTGTTGCCGCCTTTTGCCAATGCCCTTGGGGCACGATTGCTTGGGGTAATTCGCCTGCGCCCAAGTCGGGCCCAAGCCTGTGGTCAACGGCTGGCCCATCCAATGTGGGCGCAAGGGACAAAACCAGCGGCGCGCCAGCGTAATAATGCCAGATTTCCACGGCATCGACAGCGTGCCAATGACTGGCCTGACCGGCCTTGAGCAAGAAATAGATGCAGGTGCCAGTTGCACGCCCGTCATTTTCGGCCACCCAGGTCTGGCGATAGTATCCGCCTTCGGGGTGCGGGGCGAGATCGAGTTGGGCAATGATTTGATCTGCGGTCAGGTCAGGCATGGGATCTGCGGCGCTGTTGTTTTCGAGTGAATGCCTTGCAGGCGCGGGTCTTCAAAAACTTCGATCTCGCGCTTGTAGGGGGTGAATCCGGCCTTGATATAGAACGCCAACGCGCGCGGGTCGTCCAAACTGCAGGTGTGTACCGTGAAAAGTTCGGTATCACGGGTAAATGCCCGCGACTGCGCAAGAGCCATCATCGGTCCGCCAAGCCCTTGGCCGGTGGCGGTGTCGATCATCCCAAAAAACGCCAGCTCGCAGGTACCTGCCACGCTGAAATCAAGCTCGATAAACCCGATTGCGCCGCCATCCTGACGGATAATCCAAAGCTCCGTGTCCGCGCTACTCAAGATTGTGCGCAAAGCATCATCTTGCATGACCAGCCGCGAGGTCCACAGCCAAGGCGCACCTACCGCGCGAAACAGCGCACGGTAGCTTTCCAGATCAAGGGTCTCCTGTTGCGCAGTCATACCAGCGGGCAAGGGCTTTGGTGTCGTAGCCGTGGGGGCAGTTGTCATCTGCAAGTAGGTGACAACTGTCGCCACGTGACCAACCGGAACGCTGTGCATGCCTGCTGTCAGGATCATCCTTTCAGGATGCTCCGTCCTGCAAAGATCGCTGTTTCGCCCAGTTCTTCTTCGATGCGGATCAACTGGTTGTATTTGGCCAAACGATCAGAGCGCGATAGCGAACCGGTTTTGATCTGGCCGCAGTTTGTAGCGACCGCAAGATCGGCAATCGTTGCGTCTTCGGTTTCGCCAGAGCGGTGCGACATCACATTGGTGAACCGTGCGCGGTGCGCCATGTCGACGGCCTGCAAGGTTTCGGTCAGGGTGCCGATCTGGTTCACTTTCACCAGCATGGAATTGGCAGAGCCTTTGGCAATTCCGTCCGCCAGTCGGGCAGGGTTGGTGACAAACAGATCGTCGCCGACCAACTGGATTTTATCGCCAATCAGGTCGGTCAGCATTTTCCAGCCGTCCCAGTCATCCTCTGACATGCCGTCTTCGATGCTGATGATCGGATAGTCTTCGGCCAGCTTGGCAAGGTAGGCCGCGTTTTCTGCCGATGTCAGCGACACGCCTTCGCCGACCATCTCGTATTTGCCATTCTTGTAGTATTCCGTCGCCGCGCAATCGAGGGCAAGGTAGATGTCTTTGCCCGGTGTATATCCGGCCTTTGTGATTGATGTCATGATGAAATCAAGCGCTACTCGCGTGCTGGCAAGGTTCGGGGCAAAGCCACCTTCGTCACCAATACCTGTGTTGTGACCTGCAGCGCCAAGTTCTTTTTTCAGTGTGTGGAATACCTCTGCGCCCATGCGTACAGCTTCGCGGATGTTTTGTGCCGCGCCCGGCATGCTCATGAATTCCTGGATGTCGATCGGGTTATCGGCATGTTCACCGCCGTTGATGATGTTCATCATTGGAACGGGCAGGGTGCGCGCAGACGTGCCGCCGATATAGCGGTAGAGCGGCTGACCTGTGTAATCGGCAGCGGCCTTTGCAACGGCCAAAGACACACCAAGGATTGCGTTCGCGCCAAGGCGGGCCTTGTTCGGGGTGCCGTCAAGTTCGATCATCGCCATGTCGATGGCCACTTGGTCGGTTGCATCAAACCCGAGGATCGCCTCGGCGATTTCTCCATTCACAGCGGCGACGGCTTCTAGCACGCCTTTGCCCATATAGCGGGCTTTGTCGCCGTCACGCTTTTCAACGGCCTCATGCGCACCGGTTGAAGCACCCGACGGCACTGCCGCACGGCCCATTGTGCCATCCTCAAGGATAACATCCACCTCAACGGTGGGGTTGCCTCGGCTGTCGAGGATTTCGCGGGCGTGAATGTCGATGATCGTGCTCATGAGCGTGCTCCTAAGGGCAAATGTTAGCGGTATCAGCGCCTCTATAGCGCGGGATTTTCGTTTAGGGAAGCGTAGTGCAGTCGGGTTTCGCGCCACAGGGTGTAAATGCCGGAAATGATGATGACCGCTGCCCCGATCTGGGTCGGCACATCAGGGACTTCGGCAAACATCAGATACCCGACGACCAAAGCAAAGATCATCCGGCTATAACGGAACGATGAAATGATCGCCGCATTGCCGTCGCGCGTGGCGGCAACAATGGCCAGATATGCAATCATGCCGATAATAATGGCACCAAGCAGTATCAGTGATTGCCCCGCATCGGGCATAACAAGGCTTTGCCCGCGCAGGGCTGTCAAAAGCAGACCCGCCGGAACTACCAGCGCAAAAGTATGCGTTGCCAGCTGCGGGCCGGACAATTGTACGGTTAACCCACGGGTGAAAAGATCGCGTGCGGCCAGCCCCAGCATGCCGCCGACAGCCAGAAGTGTTGCCGGTACAAAGCCATCTGTGCCAGGGCGGATAATAATCAGCACCCCGACAAACCCTACAAAGATCGCAAGCCACCGCCGCCACCCGACCGCTTGGCCAAGAAAGACTGCCGCCCCCATCGCGACAACCAGCGGTGTTGCCTGAATCACGGCAGAGGCCGTGGTCAGCGGGATCAAGGTCAACGAGGTGACAAACATGACAGACCCTGCGACATCACAAAAGCTGCGCAACAAGACCTTCGGGTCCAGATAGGCCGGCTGCCAAAGGCTGTCGCCTTTTGCCAATGACCATCCCGCAAAGGCGATCAGACCACCCAGACAGATGATTGATAGGACCTGTCCGACGGGGATTGCGTCTGCCAACAGCTTGATCAATGCGTCCTCGACCGCAAAGCAGAACATCGCAAAGACCATCAAAGCCGCGCCGCGTAGGTTGTCCAAGCCTAGTCTTCCTTGTCAGTCAAAGGAACGGCGTAAAGTTCCAACCGGTGACCCATCAAACGATATCCAAGTTTTTGCGCGATCCGTTCTTGCAGCGCTTCGATCTCGGCGTCCACAAACTCGATGACTTCACCGGAATGTACGTCGATCAGATGGTCATGGTGGTCGCGATCTGCTGCTTCATAGCGTGCGCGACCATCACCGAATTCGTGTTTTTCAAGAATGCCGGATTCTTCGAACAGTTTGACAGTGCGGTAGACCGTCGCAAGTGAAATACGCGGGTCTACCGCGGACGCGCGGTTATAAAGTTCTTCCACGTCAGGATGGTCAACAGCGTCCTGCAAAACACCCGCAATGATGCGCCGTTGTTCTGTCATGCGCAGCCCATTTGCCTCGCAGCGTTCCAGAATGGTGTTTGTCATGCGCGCCTCGTGTTCTTGTCGTGCCCTGATAGCGGGGCAGGCAGCCAGTTTCCAGTCTGTTAAAGAACAACTGTGCCTTGCATGGTCGGCATCGCGCAGCGCGATTGCTGTCCCGATTATCGGGTGACCTGCAAAGGGAGCCTCCATGGTGGGGGTGAAGATGCGTACTTTGACAGTGTGGTCGGGATTGACTGGCGGATAAACAAAGGTTGTTTCAGAGTAGTTGAATTCGGGTGCAATCCTTTAAAGCTGTCCTCGGGGATGCCGGACGCGACCGGAATAACGGCCAACTCGTTGCTGCCCAAGGGCGCGTCGGCAAAAAACGTCATAGACGAAAAAAGCGGTTCAAATCGCGTTTTCCTTTGTGACGCGCTCTGACAAACCCGCGACAGTCAGGCCTTGAACAATAATCGAAAAGATAACGACCAGATATGTGGCCGTCAGGATAAGCGGCTTCCACTCTCCCTCTGGCAACGACAGGGCCAGTGCGATCGAAATACCCCCCTTCAATCCGCCCCACGTCATAATCGGGATCACGCCGGTCGAAAACGCGCGGAAAGGACGCAATAACAGAACCGGAACAGCGACCGCAGACAGACGCGCAATCAAAGCCAGTGCAATGGCCGCCACACCTGCGGTCAGGTATTCGAAGTTGAACTCAATTGCGAAAACCTCGACCCCGATCAGCAGGAACAGGACCGCGTTCAGAATTTCGTCGATCAGCCGCCAGAATGCATCAACGTAAAGCCGCGTTTCTTCTGACATGCCGTATTTGGTGCCGACATCGCCGATCAAAAGCCCTGCACAGACGGCCATGATCGGGGCAGACACATGCAAATAGACAGCCAACTCGTAGCCGCCAAAGGCAAGGCCGAGCGTGATCAGCACTTCAAGCGCATAATCATCGATCCGCC
>CBDTYC010000036.1:0-14131 GCA_965364495.1 uncultured Yoonia sp.
GTCCCAGTAGTAGCCGGACTCGTTGACCCGGGCTGCGGCCTCGTTGACCTGGGCATTGTGGGAGCGGATCAAATTCGGCAAATCCTCGCTTGTGGGCATGGTCACGGGTACGATTGCGGGTCTTGCTTCCATCACACCCGCGTCAGGTTTTGTTGGTCCAGTTGAAGCGCTGGTCATCGGTTCCATTGCCGGCGTCTTGTGCCAAGAGGCCGTCAGCCTGATCCGCAACAAGATCAAGATCGACGATACGCTGGACGTTTTCGCAGTGCACGGTGTTGGCGGTATCTTTGGTACGATCATGATTGCGGTTTTCGGCGCAGGCGCATGGGCGGCCCAGTTGGGCGGCTTGGTGGTTGTTGGCGCCTACACAATCGCTGTGACAACGGCCCTGATCTTTATTTGCAAGGCAATCACGCCATTGCGGGTCGATGAAGAAACCGAAGTGAGCGGTCTTGACCTAACCGTTCATGGTGAACGCGCGTATGAGTTCAACAGCTAATTGTTGATGAACGAACGGAAAGGCCCGCCTTGGAAACAGGGCGGGCCTTTTTGTTTGCGGGGTTGGTGTGCTTGGTCTTCTCAAGCGCGCAGATGGCGCGCAATCAAAGACGGCGTCAAACCAATCGCTTTCATTGCGCGCTTGCTTGATGCTCGCTATCGATAATCTGATCCCGCTTGCGCAGATAAATCGAAGGAAACAGCATGAAGCTCGCCACGCCACACTTTAGCGCGCCCGACGACGCAACCGCGCGGCGCGATATTGCGCCTGTAATCTGCTATCCGACCGATGCCCTTGCACCCGTTGATCTTGGGGCCTTGGCAGAGCTGCGCCAGAAATCCGCAATGCGTCACGAAGTAACAATCTCTCCTCGGACGGCGGACTGCATTGACGTACCAGCGGGATGTTTCTTTCGGATTGTTTCGATCGAAGGGTCGCAAGTTGGCGATTTGAACTTATGGAACAAAGCCGATCTGGCCGAACATTTCTATTCCGGCAAAACACGGGCACTGCACGGCACGCATTTGTCGACCGGAGACCGGATGTGGTCGAGCTTTCCCGATTTTCGCCCGATGGCCACGATAACCGCCGACACGCTTGACTGGTATGGGTTCGATAAATTCGGGGGATCGGTCCATGATGTGATCGGGACCCGCTGTGATCCATACACCGGGCAATTGTTATCCGGCAAAAGCTACCATAACTGCTGCCATTCGAACCTGACACGCGCATTGGCGGCGCACTGCGTCCTGCCCCTGTCTATCGCAGAAAGCCACGTCCATGATGTCCTTAATGTCTTCATGTGTACTGGCTTCACCCGCGACACAGGTCAGTACTTTATGAAGGCAAGCCCTGTGCGACCCGGCGACTATCTGGAATTCTATGCGGAGATTGATTTGATTGTCGGGCTATCGGCCTGCCCCGGTGGCGACTGTTCGCAAGAGCATTCTTCTGATGTCGCCGCTTGTTTCCCGCTTGTGGTGCAGGTTTTCGATCCTGGCCAAGAAGAACGCGCCATGCATAAACCGCCGCATAAATCGGCCTATGACCGGACCCACGGAACGCACGAACCAACGTGAGGTTACTATCCGGCCCTAGCCGTAGAGTTCTGATGCGCGTTGTTCAAAAGATCGCACGACGCGTTGCATTGCCTCATTGAAGAACAAACCGGCCGCCCCCTGTAGCAACCGGTTTTTGAATTCGAAATCGACGGAAAAAGACACTTCGCACCCGCCCGCGACGTTTTTGAATGTCCATTCGCTTTCAAGATGCTTGAAAGGACCGTCCAGATAGCAGGTGTCAATCTTCATTTCGTCGGGCCACAATAATACCCGGCTGCCGAATTTTTCGCGGAACACTTTGAACGAAATAACAAGGTCGGCCAGCATTTCCAGATGATCGCCCCGTTCGGTCACGCTGCGCACGCGTGCGGCAGCGGTCCATGGTAGAAACTTGGGGTAACTGCCCACATCTGCCACAAGGTCGTACATTTGCTGGGCGGTAAAGGGCAGAAACTTTGTTTCGGAATGACTGGGCATCAAGGGTCTTTCGCGGGTGACTTCACCCTTGGATGTCGTAAACTCTGCCAAGAAAATCAACCCGAATTCACAAACCGAGGCCCCAATGTCGCACCCACCTTATGTTATCGACACGATGATCAGCGCGAAATCCATCGCCGCGCGGATTGAAGAACTGGCCAGTGACATCGAGGCGGAGTTCGCAGGGACCAACAAGCTGGTTGTCGTAGGGCTGCTGCGCGGGTCGTTCGTCTTTATCGCCGATCTGGTGCGCGAACTGGACCTGCCCGTCGAAGTCGATTTTCTGGAGGCATCATCATACGGGGACGGCATGGAAAGCAGCCGCGAGGTGCGCATCCTCAAGGATCTGCGCGGCCAGATCGAAGGGCGCGACGTTCTGGTTGTCGAGGATATTGTCGACACCGGCCACACACTTGCCCATGTCACCAAATACCTGTTATCGCGCAAACCCGCCCGCATGCGGTCGATTGCATTGCTGGATAAACCCGCCCGCCGCGAGGTCGATTTCAAAGCCTATTGGACCGGATTCGAAATCCCCGATGAGTTCGTCGTCGGGTACGGGATCGACTTTGCCCAACGCAATCGCAACCTGCCCTTCATCGGCAAGGTCCGTTTCACCGGCGAGGACGCATGAACCATCGCTGGCTTTTGATGGCAAAGCGCTGGGCGCAAAACCCGCCCTCGGCTAGCAGGGTCAAATTTGTTGCCGCCATTATCGCGGTTTGCATCGCACTTTTTGCAGTGGAAACGCTGTGGGGATGGCCCGCATGGTTGACGCCAAACAGAATGCGGCCATAGCGGCAATCACGTTTGCGTCATTTGACAGGATACAAAGTGTTGTTACGCTTTCCGCTTAGGCCAATCCCAAACGAGGAGACCAGAATGCCATTTAAGAAATTTTCCATGATTGCCACAGCAACTGCGTTTGTTATCGCAGGCGCTGCATATGCAGACGGGCACCTGACCCAAGACCAGCAGCGCGCCTTGGATGCACGTAAATCGCATATGGGGCTGAATGGTTTCAACCTTGGTCCAATCGGCGCAATGGTTCAGGACAAAATGCCATATGATGCCGAAGTTGCTGCGGCTGCGGCTGCGAACCTCGCGGCATTGGCGAGCATCTCTCAAGACAGCTATTGGGTTGAGGGCACCGACAGCAGTGTCGAGGGCAGCCGCGCAAAGGCAGAAATCTGGTCAGATCCTGAAGGCTTTGATGCCGAAATCATGAAGCTGGCCGCGGCAACCACCGCATTGGCGGCTGTTGCCGGCGACGGGCTTGACGCCATGAAGGCAGCCTTTGGCCCTGTCGGGCAGTCATGCGGATCTTGCCACGAGGCATACCGCGCGCCGCGCAGCTAGGCTTGGGTGCTTTTCGCAGCATAACTTTGCTGGCAGTTGCCAGTCTTGCGGTCGGGTGGTTCGTAACCCGTCCGCAACCACTTGCTGATGACGCACTGGCGGGGCTGACGGGCGATGCAGAAAACGGTGCAATCGTTTTCGCGGCAGCCGGATGCGGATCATGCCACACTGGCCCCGACAGTACAGGCGACCTGTTGGAAGGTGGCAAGCGGTTTACCTCTGACTTTGGTGTCTTTGTCGCCCCGAATATCTCGACCGACCCAGTGCATGGCATTGGCAATTGGACCGATCTTGACCTTGCCTCGGCGATCATCACCGGTGTCGGACGCAACGGCAGTCATCTTTACCCCGCGTTGCCCTACGCCACCTACAACAAGGCCCGCATGCAAGATGTCGTTGACCTCATCGCCTACATGCGCACCCTGCCCGCGTCTGACCGAGCCAATGCGCCCCATGAACTGGCTTTTCCGTTCAACCAACGGATTACCCTTGGGCCATGGAAGGCCCTGTTTGTCGGCACTGACTGGGTTCTTGCCGATACGCCGACGCCAGAACTGGAGCGCGGACGGTATCTGGTCGAAGCATTGGGGCATTGCGCAGAATGCCATACCCCGCGCAACATGCTTGGTGGCCTGCAAACCGACCGTTGGATGGGTGGTGCGCCAAACCCGTCAGGCGAAGGGCGAATTCCCAATATCACCAGTGCAGTCCTGGGCTGGTCCGAGGGGGAAATCGCCGAATATCTCAAAAGCGGTTTTACGCCTGATTTCGATAGCGTCGGTGGATCCATGACAGCAGTCGTGCGCAATACAGCCAAGCTAAGCGATGCAGACCGCGCCGCGATTGCGGCCTACCTCAAAGCGATCCCGGCCGTTGACAATCCGGGATCCTAAGCCAGTCCCAGCTTTTTCTGGCGGGCGTCGCGCAACTGTGCAAAGTGATCACCCGCATGATAGGAAGACCGTGTCAGTGGCGTAGATGAAACCATCAAAAAGCCTTTGTTAAAGGCCGTCTTTTCATAGGACTTGAATTCTTCCGGTGTCACAAAGCGGTCAACCTTGTGATGCTTCGGTGTTGGCTGCAGGTACTGCCCGATCGTCAGGAAATCGATATCCGCCGCGCGCATGTCTTCCATCACCTGCGTCACGGCCTGCTTGTCCTCGCCCAAGCCAACCATGATGCCCGATTTGGTAAACATCGTCGGGTCGAGTTCTTTGACGCGCTGAAGCAGACGCAGTGAATGGAAGTAACGCGCACCGGGGCGGACTTCGGGGTAAAGTCCGGGGACCGTTTCAAGGTTGTGGTTAAAGACGTCAGGGCGTGCCGCGACCACGACCTCCAGGACAGCGGGATCACAGCGGATAAAATCCGGCGTCAGAATTTCAATCGTTGTCGTTGGTGACTGCCGGCGGATTGCGCGGATCGTTTGGGCAAAGTGTTCGGCACCGCCATCTTCGACGTCATCGCGGTCTACAGATGTGATGACCACATGGTTCAAACCCAGCTTTTTCACGGCATCAGCGACACGGCCCGGTTCAAACACATCCAGATCTTCGGGTGGTTTGCCGGTTGCGATGTTGCAGAAGGTACAGGCGCGGGTGCAAACCTCGCCCATAATCATCATCGTGGCATGACCTTGCGACCAGCATTCACCCACATTGGGACAGCCTGCCTCTTCGCAAACTGTCACCAGCTTGTGTTCGCGCATGATCTTGTGGGTGTCTTTATATCCCTGTGACGTCGGCGCCTTAACACGGATCCAGTCCGGCTTTTTCGGCTGCGGTGCATCAGCGCGACGCTGCTTTTCAGGATGGCGCTGGGCTGGAATTTTCAGGTCGCGTGTGGACATAAGTATGCTCCGGATATGTTGCTTCCTACCTAGCGTTGCGGCACCGGATTGTCCAATGTTCAAGCGCCATGCATGACAGAACTGCGCCGCATGCATGGCCAAAACGTTAGCCGATCATCGGACCAAAACGCCCTTGGGTCTGCGCGTAATGACGTTTGAGGCGCTGCAAAGCGATGCGCAGAACGATCTTGCCCGACCGCGCCGACCAACCCATTTTTTTCTCGGTCTGCTCAAGCCCTTCGAGAAAACAGCAGCAGCGCAGCACGACATCCCCCAAACCGGGCCCGAGTTCGCCAAGCGCCGCTTTCATCCTGCGGTGTGCATCGACTGCCCCCTTCGAGCCGTCCTTGGCCGCATCCGGTCCTTCATCGGTCATGAAACTGTCCCAGCTTTCGACGCCACCCATGCCCACCTGGACCAATTCATAGTCTTCGCGCAACCGTTCACCTGCGGCCACCAGTTCACGTGACAAGAACGGCTTGCCGTCACGGTCTTTGCGGCGGGCAAGACCGACAAGCGGGCTTTCGGTCATTTGGTGGCGGTAGGCGGGGCGTGTGATGCCTTCGATCTTGGCGATGTCCCATCCGGCATCCCCTTCTGGATCAGCACTCCGGTCGGCAAAGCCACTTGCGCGGTTCTCATCTTCGGCTGTCAAACGGCGCAAGGCCGCGCGGCCTGTATTTGTGATGAAATAGCGCGCAATCCGGCCTTCGGGGTCTGGGCAGCTGATCCAGTCCTTGAGCGCCATCGCTTGTGCTATCTCACGCTCGACAACCGCGGTACGGACCTGTTCGCCTTCCGGCGTCGCACGCACAACGACAGCGGTTTCCATCTCGCGGGCGACGGCAAGCACGGCACCTTGTTCACAAAGGCGGCGTAGAATGCGCTTGGCTTCCTGATCAATGCGTGTCTGCGTAAGGCCGATCGGGGCCGCGATGCCTGTCTTTACAGACGTCAAACTTACCATGTCCTTGGTCCTTTTTCTTTCTAAATCACAAGCCGCGACCTGTTCGGACAACGCCCGCAACGCCGCATCGATCAATGGATCATCGCGGCGACCTTCAAACCTGCGCACCTGTCGCATAACCGTGGACGGATGGCAGTCACTGGCCCGCGCAACCGCACGGATCGAGACCCCTTTTTCCGTGTGTACAAGGTAGTGACGTGCCGCATCTGGCACCCAACGTGGAAAATCATGCGTGCCCGTCCGGCCTTGTGTCCCTGTCATATCGCCTATCCCTTTTTTGCCGATTACAGCGCCCGACCACTGTTTCCACCGCGGCAAGGCGCAAAGAACGGATGCTACCTGAGCGTGTATAGTTACCCAAGTCTTAACGGCCTTCGCGGTCCGTCAACCTTGATTTGTAAAAGATAAACAAGTCTAACCGCAGCGTTCTGACCTAGGCGCATTCACGCAACACCCGTTATGGTTGTGCAATGATGGCGGGGTACTTCATCACTTGGAACGGACCACGACATGCTTGACCTACAAACCCGCATTGCCCAACTCAAACGCCCGCAGCTCTTGGCGCGGGCAGCACGTTTTGGTGTGGATGACTATCGCAGATCCGTGCATTTGCGCCGGATTCTCGGCACAGAGCAGCTGCCAAAGCATGGCGCGGCATTGATGCAATTGCTTGACCGCGAAGCAGAACTGGACGCGCTGCGCATAGCCAGAACCGGCGAGTACCGTCCGGCCCAACATGTCGAGGTCTTGATAGCAATTCTGGGCGAGGCGCAACTGATGCGCGCCACCGCCCTGTATTCAGTTTAGGCCGGACTTAGGTAAACGCGTCCGGCATGCTGGCCTTTTTCTCGGCGACATAGGCATGCAAGCGCGCCTCGATTTCCGGATCAAGGGCTGGCTTCTGGTAAGTATCCAGCAGCTTTTTGACCCGCGCACTTGCAAGCGTCTGGGTGTCGCGCGCGCCTTCTTCATCCCATGTCTCGAACGGTTTGTAGTCAAAAAGGTCAGACCGCCAGAATGCCGATTTGAAATTCGCCTGCGTATGTTCGCAGCCCAGATAGTGACCGCCGGGGCCGACCTCCGCGATGGCACCCATCGCTTGACCGTTTTCGGACATATCAACGCCGGCTGCGAAATGATGCAGGGTGCCAAGCATGTCGGCATCCATCACGAATTTTTCGAAAGACGCAACCAGACCACCTTCTAGCCAGCCACAGCTGTGCAGCATAAAGTTCACACCGGAAAGCAGACCGATGTTCAAGCTGTTGGCAGTCTCATAGGCGGCCTGCGCATCAGGCAGCTTCGATCCGCAGAAAGATCCGGCAGACCGATAGGGCAGCCCCAAACGGCGGGCCAGTTGCCCGGCCCCATAAGTGATGTGTGACGCTTCGGGTGTGCCGAATGTCGGTGCGCCAGAGTTCATGTCAATCGACGTGACGAAGGTGCCGAAAATCGCAGGCGATCCAGGCCGGATCAACTGGCTGTATGCGACACCGGCCAGCACTTCTGCCAGCACTTGGGTCAATGTACCGGCAACCGACACCGGCGCCATTGCACCGCCCACGATGAACGGGCTGATAATCGAGGCCTGATTGTTTGCTGCATAAACTTCCAACGCGCCCATCATGATGCTGTCAAAGGTCAGGGGCGAGTTGATGTTGATCAGCGATGTCATCACGGTGTTGTTCTGGACGAATTCCTTGCCGAACAGGATCTCGCACATTTCGATGCTGTCCTGTGCACGACTTGGTTCTGTCACCGACCCCATGAACGGTTTGTCGCTGTAGATCATATGCGTCAGCAGCATGTCGAGGTGACGTTTGTTGACTGCCACATCCGTCGGTTCGCAAACCGTGCCGCCGGAATGGTGCAGCCACTTGGACATGTAGCCCAGCTTCACGAATTTTTCGAAGTCCGCCATTGTCGCATAGCGTCGGCCACCTTCGGCATCACGCACGAACGGCGGGCCATAGACCGGTGCCATGACAAGCGATTTGCCACCCACAACGACATTGCGGTCGGGGTTGCGGGCATGCTGGACATACTCGGACGGTGCTGTGGAACAAAGCTTGCGGGCCAAACCACGCGGAATGCGCACCCGCTCGCCTTCGATTTCGGCACCCGCCGCTTTCCAGCGGGCCAATGCTTCGGGGTTGTCGACAAAATTCACACCGATCTCGGCAAGGACGGTTTCCGCATTCTTTTCAATCAGATCAAGCGCGTCCTCGGACAGCACTTCATAGTTGGGAATGTTGCGGGTGATGTATTTTGCGGTGTCGACGCTGACAGCTGTCCGCTCCGCGCGGCGCGCGGCGCCACCTCCGCCACGAGCTCTGCGGGCTGGGTTGGCTTGTGCATCCGACATTCTGTGTCTCCATCAAGAGGCTATGAGTTGCATTGTGTATTACACTGCGCCCATGTCGGCGCGTACCATTTTTGCGGCCCTTGCGTGGCGAAAACGACATTCTCATCAGATGCCCCATTGGGCGGCATGCATTGCGGCCGCCCACAGGTTTCAGCGGCCCAAACACGGAAATCACTGGAATGTTCGCTGGAATTCCGCTTGCGGAAAGGCCAAGGGCTCTTGCACTAAATTCCCAGCCGCTTTACCGAAGCCGCATGGATATTACATCGCACGAACGTCTTCTGATCATCGATTTTGGCAGTCAGGTTACGCAGCTTATTGCGCGTCGCTTGCGCGAACTTAGCGTCTACTGTGAAATTCACCCCTATCAAAATGTTACCGACGCGTTTCTCGCGGATTTCGCCCCCAAGGCGGTCATCTTGTCCGGCGGACCCGACAGTGTCACCCGCGAAGGATCACCCCGCGCACCGCAGGCAGTGTTCGAAATGGGCGTTCCGGTGCTGGGCATCTGCTACGGCCAGCAAACGATGATGACCCAATTGGGCGGCAAAGTGACCAGCGGACATGGCACCGCAGAGTTTGGCCGCGCCTATGTCAAACCGCAAGGCAAGCTGTCGCTACTGGACGGTTGGTTCGCGACTGACAAGGAACAAGTCTGGATGAGCCATGGCGACCATGTCTCTGAAATTGCTCCGGGATTTGAAGTTTACGGCACCTCGCCTAACGCGCCTTTTGCGGTTACCGCCGATGTCGTGCGCAATTTTTATGCCGTGCAATTCCACCCCGAAGTGCACCACACGCCCAACGGTGCAAAGCTCTATGAAAACTTTGTCCGTTTGGCAGGGTTCAGTGGCGACTGGACGATGGGGGCCTACCGCGAACAGGCTATTGCCGCGATCAAGGAACAGGTTGGCGACGCCCATGTGATCTGTGGGTTGTCCGGCGGCGTCGATTCGTCCGTTGCAGCGGCCCTCCTCCACGAGGCCATCGGCGACCAACTGACCTGCGTTTTTGTTGATCACGGTCTGCTGCGTCTGAACGAGGCCGAGGAAGTCGTGACAATGTTCCGCGACAACATGAACCTCAAGGTGATCCACGCCAACGAGAGCGAGCTGTTCCTGAGCGAGCTTGACGGCGTCAGCGATCCCGAGACCAAGCGCAAAATCATCGGGCGGTTGTTTATCGACGTCTTTCAGAAATACGCCAATGGTATCGAAGGGGCTGCCTTTCTTGCCCAAGGCACGCTTTACCCTGATGTCATTGAAAGCGTGAGCTTTTCCGGCGGCCCTTCGGTCACAATCAAGTCCCACCACAACGTCGGCGGCTTGCCTGAAAAAATGGGTTTGAAGCTGGTCGAACCGTTGCGCGAGCTGTTCAAAGACGAAGTCCGCGCCTTGGGCGTTGAACTGGGTCTGCCCAAGTCCTTCATCGGTCGCCACCCCTTCCCTGGTCCGGGTCTCGCGATCCGTTGCCCGGGCGAGATTACCCGCGAAAAGCTGGAAATCCTGCGCAAGGCGGACGCGGTCTATATCGACCAGATCCGCAAGCACGGGCTTTATGATGAAATCTGGCAAGCCTTCGTGGCAATCCTGCCGGTCCGGACGGTTGGCGTCATGGGTGACGGTCGGACCTATGACTTTGCCTGCGCGCTGCGCGCAGTGACATCAGTGGACGGGATGACGGCGGATTACTACCCGTTCACCCACGAGTTTCTTGGTGAAACCGCAACGCGTATCATCAACGAAGTGCAGGGCATCAACCGCGTCACTTACGATATCACAAGCAAGCCTCCGGGAACGATTGAGTGGGAATAGGCTAGTCCTTCAAGGACCTGACCAACCCAACCCCCGTAAATTCGCCCGGTGCGCAAGCCGCTATGTCCCCGTCCTGTCCGCGCGCAAACCAATCAGCGCGCGCAGCAAGGGGTACATCGACAACCGGACCCATCCGCAATGGATCGCGGCCCCAATGCGGGCTGCCGAGCGGGTCATTCCCGAATAGCGCCGTCAGGTCCATCACTGGCAAGCCCGCGCGGTTTATCAAAAAACCAGCAATACAGTCGACCTGACGCTCGACCAATCCGCGCAACATGACCTCTTCGTCGGGGCGTCTGCGGATTTCGCGCAAGGCAAAATCGGCCACACCGTGCTGCACCTGAACCGCATGACCAAACGCATGGCCCAGCAGGAAAGCCGTTTGCGGCAAGGCGTGCGCAGCTTTCGCGACAAGGATTTGATTGCCTGTTGTGCAATAGGCGACGCGGGTGTCCACGGCGGCGTCGGCCCCGCACTGGTCTGTAATCTGATCCACGATAATGACTGGCGGCATACGTGCGAAAGCGCCCGACGCTGCACCGCTTATATCAGCGATAACATCTGCATCTGCAGCCCCTGCCGACACCAATACTGCTACTAACCAACGCATCCTGCCCCCTCATTTACGATGCCCACTCAAACACATCCTGACAGGGGTTGCAAAAGGTGCAAACTGGGTGGCAACTGCACCGATGAACACAACCTTGCAAGCTGCCTTCTGGATGATCGGTGCGATCACCTCTTTCACGCTTATGGCCATTGCTGGCCGGACTGTGAGCGTTGAATTGGACACGTTTGAAATCATGCTGTTTCGCAGCATGACAGGCATTGTCATCGTTGTTTCTGTTGCATGGTATGCGGGCACAATTCAACAAATCGGCCGGAACCGGCTTCGCCTGCATGCAACCCGCAATATCTGTCATTTTGCTGGCCAGAACCTGTGGTTCTTCGCCATTACCGCCATACCGCTTGCACAGGTTTTCGCGCTCGAGTTTACGACGCCGATCTGGGTTATTCTGCTTTCCCCGCTGCTGCTTAAGGAACGGCTGACGGCAATCGGCCTGCTGAGCGCCGCCATCGGGTTTATTGGCATCTTGATCGTGGCACGACCCGACCCATCGAATATCAGCATCGGGTTGGTCGCGGCGGCCGGTTGTGCAGTCTTTTTCGCGCTGACGGCAATATTTACCCGCAAACTGACGCGGACCGAAAGCATCACAACGATTCTGTTCTACCTGACAACGATGCAAGCCATCTTCGGATTGATCTGCGCGGGGTATGACGGCGACATCACTGTGCCTTCTGTTCAGGCTCTGCCATGGGTGATCCTGATTGGATGCGCAGGCTTGCTTGCGCATTTCTGTCTGACCACGGCACTGAGCATCGCTCCGGCCAGCATTGTTATGCCCATTGATTTCGTACGGCTACCGACCATCGCCCTTGTCGGAATGCTTCTTTATGGCGAAGAGCTAGAGATTCTGGTCTTTGTCGGCGCGGCAATTATCTTTGCGGCCAACTACCTCAACATCAGTCACGCGATCCGCGCCAGCAACGCGTAAGCGACGTGCAGCCGCCCCCTTGATCCCGATCTATTGCATTTTTGTGACGCTGCGGCCCCTTCAATTTCATGACGCGGCGTCATTATTTGACGAAACTTTAACGCAGTTCATAGAGGGTTGCACAATATTTGTTCATGACAGGGATGAGGACATGAAAAAAGTACTGACAGCAAGCACCACCTTGCTGCTGACCACGACGATCGCGCATGCGGGGGGAATCGACCGTTCTGGAAATGCCTACTCGGTTTTGTTTGAAGAAGGGAATTTCGCTCAGCTTTCCTTTTCTTCGGTAACACCTGATGTGAGCGGTGAATATCCGGGGGGGCCAGTCGGAAGTGGCTCGACCGGCAATATGGCCGAAAGCTATGCATCGGCAGGGTTTGCATTGAAGTATGGTGTGACAGATCAACTTGATCTCGCAATCTTTATGAACAAGCCTTTCGGTGCGAACGCTGACTATGAAGGCGGTTTTTACGACGGTTTGTCTGCGACATGGGATAGCACACAGATTGCAGCCATCGCGAAATACCAAGCGGCGCCGGGCGTGTCCGTCTATGGCGGCCTACGCGCAGTCCAGTCCAGCGCGGTTGTCGCAATCCCTGATCAGCTAACACGCGCATCGTTCGCGCAGGCTGCCGTGAACCCCGACCTTACTCCACAGCAACAAATGGCGGCAGCGGCGGCAGCCCGGTCCCCTGCCGGTTCACTGGACTACACCGCCGAAACCGACACGAACACACAGATCGGTTATGTAGTCGGTGCTGCCTATGAGCGGCCAGAAATCGCCCTTCGTGTTGCATTGACATACGAAAGCGGCGTCACGCACGACTTCGAGTCCCGCGAAAGCATGCCGATTGCGATGGCCGACAACGCGCCGGGCGAATTCGATATTGAGATGCCACAGTCACTGACGCTGGATTTCCAGTCCGGCGTTGCCGCAGACACGTTGGTATTTGGTTCGGTCCGCTGGAGCGAATGGTCCGTTTGGGAAGTGCGCCCGCCTGTTTTTGAAGCAGTCACAAATGGCCGCGTTACTGGACTAGACAACGACGTCTTTACATATCGCCTTGGTGTTGGCCGCAGAATCAACGATCAATTTTCTGCTTTTGGTCGCGTCACTTATGAAAAAGGCAACGGTGGAGAAGCGTCACGCCTCGCGCCAACTGACGGCTCGATCAGTTATGGCATCGGTGGCACTTACACCATGGATAACGTCAAGCTGACTGGCGGCATCGAATATGCAGTCCTTGGCGATGCAACAGATGGCACACCCGTTGAATTTGCAGACAACACAGCGCTTGGTTTCGGCCTAAGCGTCGGTTTCAGCTTCTAGAATACCCACCCTAAATGACGATCAAAGCCCCACCCTTACCGGTGGGGCTTTTTTGTTGCCTTGCGCATGAAGCGGGTTGCACCGAATGACGCAAAACGATCATCTCGCCCGCATGGGAACACAACAGAAAACCATATCGTCGCGCGCTTGGGCGGAACTGCTTTTGCTGTCTTTGATCTGGGGCGGGTCATTTTTGTCGATCCGGATTGCATTGGATGAAATCGGGCCGCTGACTGCTGTCGCGCACCGCACTGGCTGGGCGATGTTGTTGCTTTGGGGCTACGTTGTCATCCGTAGGGTGGCGCTGCCTACGGGTTGGCGCGTCTGGGGGGCATTTATGGTCATGGGTCTGCTGAACAACGTGGTACCCTTCAGTCTGATGGCATGGGGGCAGTTACATATCGAAACCGGCCTGACGTCGGTTCTCAATGCCTCTACGGCCATTTTCGGGGTCATCGCCGCCGCAGTATTTTTCGCGGACGAGCAACTGACACTGCGTAAGGCAATTGGCGTCACAATAGGGTTTGCCGGCACTTCCACCGCCATCGGCCTGTCCGCTTTCAGGGACTTTGATCTTCGTTCACTTGGGCAATTGGCTGTGATCGCGGGCACGATCAGTTATGCGCTGGCAGGGGTCTGGGCGCGCAAGTCGCTGGGACATCTCAAGCCGCAGGTCGCGGCGGCGGGAATGCTGACGGGCGCAACTCTGGTCACACTTCCAATGGCTTATTTCATCGAAGGGCCACTGACGCTGGATCTGGAACCCCGCACTTGGGCGGCGATCAGTTATTACGCGATCATGGCAACGGCGCTTTCATATATGCTTTATTACCGTGTTCTGGGAATGG
>CBDTYC010000037.1:0-13553 GCA_965364495.1 uncultured Yoonia sp.
CTACGTGGTGAAGCCCTTCAGCGTGAAGGAACTGCTTGCCCGCGTCGAGGCCGTCAGAACGCCTGATACATCTTCGCCAGCCTGCCGCAGATGCGTTTCCAGTTTTCCTGCCTTTTCACTGATTATCTCGACATCGCGGTGCAACAGCCGCAACGCCTTGCGGATTTCGCCCGCCTGTTCGCGCATGCGGGCATCCTTGAGGATTGCGCGCATCGTGTTCAGTGTGGCCATGCAGGTCGTGGGTGAAACAATCCAGACGCGGGCATCAAAACCGCCACGGATAACCTCTGGCAACCGCGCATGCAGTTCCGCATAAACCGCTTCAGAGGGCAGAAACATGATCGCCCCGTCGGCGGTTTCACCTTCGATGATATATCTCTCGCTAATGTCCTTGATATGTTTGCGCACAGCCGCGCCCAAGTCACGCATCGCTGCCGGTGGCTGCGGCTGGGTATCGGCGGCGGCGTAGGCCTCGTAGGCTTCAAAAGGGAATTTCGCGTCAATCACGATAGGTCCGGGCGGGTTTGGAAGATGCACCAAACAGTCGGCCCGTTTCCCGTTCGAAAGCGTCGCCTGCAATGCATAGCTGTCCGCAGGCAGGGCCTTTGACACGATGTCGGTCAGTTGAATTTCCCCAAACATTCCGCGGCGTTGTTTGTTCGACAGGATGTCCTGCAACGACAACACGTCGCCGGACAGCTTTTCGATATTGGTCTGGGCGCGGTCAATCGTTGCCAGCCGCTCCTGCAGCTCTGTCAGACTTTTTGTCGTTTTTTCGGTCGATCCGCTCAGCGTGTCTTTCATCCGTTCTTGCATATCCGTCAGTGACCGCGCGGATTTTAGCGCATTGTCAGCTAAACGTTCGGCCATGTGGGATTGCACCTCGGCCAGTCGTGCTTCCATTGTCTGTACCACTTTGACCTGCGCGTTGGCCTGCGCGTCGCTGACAGTTTGGATGTTGCCCGCCAGTTGCTGCTGCCCTTGGCCAAGTGACTGCACGTCATATGACATGCGCCCCAATTGTGCCGCGACCAGTTGCACGGCTTCTGCCGACTGGCCAGCACGGCGCACGGCAACGATCAGCAGGATCACCACGATCAACATCACAGCCCCGCTGACAAAAGCGGCAAGTGTTACCGGATCATTCAGGTCGAAAATGGTTTCGCCGATTTGTATCATGTCCGTCCGAAAAGCCGTTCAATGTCGGCAAGTTTGAGTTCCACATAGGTCGGGCGCCCGTGGTTGCATTGGCCCGACAAGGGCGTCGCTTCCATTTCGCGCAAAAGGGCGTTCATTTCCGCCGCTTGCATGCGTCGTCCTGACCGGATTGATCCGTGGCAGGCAACGCGGCTCAGGATCGCCTCGATTTTTGCCTGCACCGAGGCGCTGTCGCCTTGATCGGCCAACTCGTCCACGATGTCCCGGATCATTGCGGCCGCGTTGACTTCGCCAAGGATCGCGGGGGTTTCGCGAACCGCGACGGCCCCGCCACCAAAGGGTTCAACCGTCAGCCCAAGCCGCGACAGGTCCGGCGCGATCTCTAAAAGTTGGGCTGCTTCATTCTCGGACAGTTCTACAATTTCGGGGATCAAAAGCGCCTGTGCTGCCACCCCGTTTTCAGCCATCTGGTTTTTGAGCTTTTCATAGACCAGCCGTTCATGGGCGGCATGTTGATCGACGATCACGATGCCTTTTTCGGTTTGGGCAATGATGTAGTTTTCGTGGACCTGCGCGCGCGCAGCGCCCAGCGGTAGATCATCTGTGTCGTCTTCGACCTGCGGTTCAAACCGTGCTGATGGAGTTTCCCCGAACCCCGGTGCCTGCGCCTGGAATGTCATTGCCCGTGCGCTGAAACTGGGGCGGTCCATTTGGTAGATGCGTGGGCTTGTAGGCTCTGGCGTGATAGCGCCCAAGGTCGCGGTGGCTACGGTGGTTGATGCGCGGTGACCTGCCTCTGCCAAGGCATGCCGCAGACCTGATACGATCAAACCCCGCACTGCCGCAGGATCGCGAAAGCGCACTTCGGACTTTGCCGGATGCACATTCACGTCCACAAGCGTTGGGTCACAGTCAATGAACAACGCTGCTACCGGATGCCGGTCACGCGACAGCACATCCATATAGGCCGCCCGCAACGCACCCAGCAGCATCTTGTCACGGACAGGGCGTCCGTTGACACACAGGTATTGTGCCACCGCAGCACCGCGCGAATAAGTCGGCAGCGCGGCATATCCGGTCAGGTGAAACCCTTCGCGTTCGGCATCAATGCGCAGCGCGTTTTCTGCAAAATCCTTGCCCAAAACAGTGCGCAACCGTCCATGCAAGGCGTCGAATAGATCGCCGGTTTCGGCATCTGCGCGAAATGTCGTTCTGCTATCCCCGTTCGACGCGTCGCGCAGAATGAATGTCACGAAAGGCTCGGCCATGGACAGGCGTTTGACCACGTCGCTGACGGCCTGTGCTTCGGCGCGGTCGGTGCGCAAGAATTTCAGACGGGCGGGCGTGGCGTAGAACATATCGCGCAGTTCGATCACAGTGCCCAATGATAATGCGGCGGGCTTTACATCCTCGACCTTGCCGCCTGCGGCGCGGATCTGCGCCCCGTCGCAGTCTGCCGCGCGGGATGTGATCGTTAGCCGACCGGTTGCCCCAAGCGACGGCAATGCTTCGCCCCGAAACCCGAAAGACGTGATGTTAAGCAGGTCAGAGCCGTCAATTTTGGATGTGGCGTGCCGCGAGAGTGCCATAGGAAGATCAGAGGGGGACATACCGCACCCGTCATCCGTAACACGGATCAGGGTCTTGCCACCGTCGGCAATCACAACCTCGATTCGGCGCGCACCTGCATCGATACTATTCTCGACCAGTTCTTTGACCGCAGAGGCGGGCCGCTCCAGCACTTCGCCCGCAGCAATCCGGTTGATTGCGGCGTCGTCAAGCTGCCGGATCACGGGCTGCTGCTTTATCTGGGGGTCTGCGGTGGCCATGCTACAAGTTCTAGCATGGCCTGCCGCGATTCTGCGAGTGGGAAAAGCGTTATTGCGTGCTTGCCAGACCGTCGGGTTTGCCGACTACAACAAAGTGCAAATTCTCTGGTTGCAGCAACTCTGCGGCGACGCGGTTGATGTCTTCCAAGGTCACGGCTTCGACGTAGTCGTTGCGGTTCACCACGTATTCCGGCGGCAACCCGATCATCTGCATGCCAACCATGATCTTGGCAATTTCTGCGTTGCCGTCAAACCGGAGCGGGTATTCGCCCGTCAGGTAGGTCTTTGCGACAGCCAGTTCGTCAGCGGTCATGCCTTCGTCGGCCATACGCGCCCATTCTGCGCGGATGACGTCGATTGCTTCGGCAATCGTTGCGTTCGAGGATGCAACTGACCCAAGCATCATTTCAGCGTGGAACTTGGGAACAAGAAAAGTGCTGATCCCGTAAGTGAGCCCGCGCTTTTCACGTACTTCGGTCATAAGGCGCGATTCAAATCCGCCTGCACCCAGCACGTGATTGATGATAAACGCCGCAAAGAAATCGTCGTCGTCACGTTTGAGCCCTTTGTGACCGAACAAGGCGACGGCTTGCGGCGTGTCAAAGTCCACAACAGTGACGCCGCCTTCCAGTCCAAAGTCCACGTAATCAGGGCTGGAAGGTCCTGTTTCAGGCAATGCGCCTAGCAGGTCGTCCAGCATTTCGCCGACGGCTTCGGCGGTCGTGTCACCGACGACTGCAACAAAAAGCTGGTCACGGGTCAGGGCGTTGCGATGTGCATCGACCATATCGGCCTGTGTCAATGCCGAGACGCTTTCGACCGTGCCATCGCTAGAGGACCCGTAAGGGTGATCGCCAAAGGCTGCGGCATTAAAAACGTTTCCTGCAATGGTGTTGGGATCTTTTTCGTCACCTGCCAAGCCGGAAAGAACCTGCGCGCGAACACGGTCCAGCGCGTCTTGGTCAAAGTTCGGATCGACCAGTGCCTGATGCAACAGGTCAAGTGCCTCGGCTTTGTTTTCGGTCAGGAACCGCGCCGAGATCGACAAGGTGTCATCAAAGGCGCGAAAGCTGAAACTGGCCGCAAGCGCTTCGCGTGCAGTTTGGAATTCCTGCGCGGTCATGCCGCCCGCGCCTTCTTCCAGAAGACCGGTCATCAAATTGGTCGCGCCGCGTTTGCCGGGCAGGTCAAGCGATGCACTGCCGCGAAACCGGATTTCCAAAGCGACAAAAGGAATGGATGGTTCTTCAACGACCCATGCGTTGATGCCCCCGGGCGAAGTGACTTGCTTGATCTCGATTTCGGCCACGGCGGCGGTTGCGGCGAAACTCAGGCAAAACGCGAAGATAATGCGTAGCATCAGCGGGCCTCCTCTTGGCTGGCGACGACCCATCCGGTGACGGACTGATCGCGGTTAAAGACCTTGGCTGCGACGGCCTTGATGTCTTCATCGGTCACCGCTTGCAGGCTCTCGGGCCAAGCTTGCACGTCTGCGACAGTCAAGCTTTGGGTCAAGGCGGCGCCGTAGCGGCGCGCCAACCCGTCGACGTTATCCTTTGCATAGACCTCTGACGCGCGCAGTTGGGTGCGGATGCTTTCCAAGCGTTCAGGATCAATCGGCGCCTCCATAAAGGCCGCGATTGTCGCGTCCATTGCGGCCTCTGCCTCTGAAAGACTGACCCCTTCGGAAGGGGCCACGATAAAGGAGAAGGTGCCGCTATCGAGATTCGAGCCGTCATAGGACGCATTGGTGTAGATCGCGGTCTGGGTATCGAACTGCAGGGCCTGCCCCAAGGCGGATGTGAAAGAGGAGCCGCCTAGCAAATCGGCTAGATAAACCAATGCGGCCGCCTCTGTCTGTGCACCGGGGTCACGTTCGGGCGCAAGATAGCTGCGGGTCAGATAGGGCTGGCTGACGCGTTGGTCGACATAGGTGATGCGACGCTCAGCACGCTGCGGGGGTTCTTGGGGGCGTTCGCGAACTGGCAAGTTCGTCTCGGCCGGGATCACGCCGTAGTATTGTTCGGCAAGCGCCAGAACCGCGTCCGGCTCCACGTCGCCTGCAACGACAAGCACGGCGTTGTTCGGGGAATAATAGAGGTCATAGAAATCGAGCGCGTCAGCAAGGTCCAACTGCTCCATCTCGTGTTTCCAACCGATAATCGGCACGCCGTAGCGATGGTTCTGGAATTGCGCGGCGCGGAACTGCTCGCGGGCAAGCGCACCAGCCGAATTTTCGGTGCGCTGGTTGCGTTCTTCAAGGATAACCTGCCGTTCGGTTTCGACGTCTGCAGCGGTGATCTGCAGATTGTTCATCCGGTTGCTTTCCATTTGCATCATCAGCTCTAGCCGATCTGATGCAATGCGTTGGAAATAGGCGGTGTAATCATAGCTGGTGAACGCATTATCACTGCCGCCATTGGCGGCAACGGTCGCGGAAAACTCGCCTGATTCCAGCACGTCCGTTGCTTTGAAAAGCAGATGTTCCAGAAAATGCGCGACGCCCGAGGCACCGACAGGTTCATCGGCGGAACCGACCTTGTACCACAGCATATGAACGACCACGGGTGCGCGGGTGTCTTCAATCACGACGACCTCCATCCCGTTATCAAGCATGTAGGTTGTCACATCTTCTGCCGTCACGGCCGAAGCTGCGATCATCAGCGCAAAGCTGGTAAACAGTCGTTTCATAAGCACCCTTATTGTTGGCCGTCTCACTTGAACGATTTACGTCGCTTGGCGGCGTGTTCAAGTGACCATACGAGGATGTGAGGGGCGGTTACTGCGACGCCCGGTTTCTGCCGCCCGGTGTCGGTTGTGGCAAGTTGGACGTTGGCGGTATCTCTAGCGAAGCCGCCGGGGTCACAAGGAACGAACTTTGCTCTGGTCCGATCTCGCGGAAGCCAACGCCGTCCGCACCGCGATTGCCACAGGCGGTTGTTAGTGTCAGGGCCAAAGCTGAAAAAATGAACGCACGCATGAATGATCCCTCGGGGTTGGTTTGCCTTGTTTATCGCAAGTGACGTGCTGCGTCACGCAGCTTTCTTGCTGTCATCAGCAAGGAAGGCCAAGCCGATTGCACCGGCAAAAATCGCGATATCGGCCACGTTAAAGGCATAAGGGTTATTGATCCCGCAACACGATACGTTCAAAAAGTCTGCGACGGCCCCGTAGAGAAGGCGGTCAATCACATTGCCCATCGCGCCGCCGATCAGGAAACCACCTGCGACATAGACCCATTTTGTGCCGCCTGCACGGTTCAGCCACCAGATGACGCCGCCGGTGATTGCAAAGGCCACGCCAATCAGCACCCACCGCATGTCGAAGTCGGCAAAGAGACCAAAGTTTATGCCGCGGTTCCACGCCATGCGCAGGGCAAAGAATGACGGAAAAACCTCGACCGAGGCGGGGTAGGGCAACTGATCTGACGGGACGCGCACTTGCGACCACGTCAGACCAAAGACACTGAACAGGACGTAGACCTTGATTACCTGATCAACCGCAAAGATCCAAAAGCCAGTCCAGAACATCAACCGCATTGCAGACCCCTAGTGCCGGAAATGGCGCATGCCGGTAAAGACCATGGCGATCCCGGCCTCGTCTGCGGCCGCAATCACTTCGTCATCGCGCATCGACCCGCCCGGTTGGATCACGCATGTTGCGCCTGCGGCGGCAGCTTCCATCAACCCGTCTGCAAACGGAAAGAATGCATCCGACGCCACGGCGGACCCTTTGGTCAGTGGCTCTGGTAGGCCCATCGCGTCGGCCATACGCTCGGCTTTCTTGGCGGCGATTAGCGCGCTATCAAGCCGCGACATCTGGCCTGCGCCGACGCCCACGGTTGCCCTGTCTTTGACATAGACGATCGCGTTGGACTTGACGTGTTTGGCGACTTTCCATGCGAACAGAAGATCGGCCATTTGTGCGTCGGTAGGCGCAAGTTTGGTGACCACCTTGAGGTCATCCATGCCCACAAAACCGGTATCCTTGTCCTGCACCAACATGCCGCCAGCAACCTGACGATAGGTTGTGATTGCCGCTTTGACGTCAGGCAAGCCATCGGTCGTCAACAAGCGCAGGTTCTTTTTGGAAGCAAAGACAGCCTTGGCCGCGTCCGATGCGCCGGGTGCAATCACGACTTCGGTGAAGACTTCAACGATGGCCTTGGCGGTTGCTTCATCCAGCGGTTGGTTCAAGGCAACGATCCCGCCAAAGGCGCTGGTACGGTCGCAATCAAAGGCGTTCTGGTAGGCTTCAAGCAAGGTCGCACCACGTGCTACGCCGCACGGGTTTGCGTGCTTGATGATTGCCACGGCTGCGCTCTCGGTCGGGTCGAACTCTGCTACCAATTCGAACGCGGCGTCAGTGTCGTTGATGTTGTTGTAGGACAACTCCTTACCCTGATGCTGGACGGCTGTCGCAACTCCGGGACGGTCGGTCCCGTCAGTATAGAAGGCTGCGGACTGGTGGCTGTTTTCGCCGTAGCGCATGGTTTGTTTATAGGTCCCGGTGAACGAGCGGCGACGGGGCGTATCAGTCCCGATTGCACCAGCCATCCACGTGCTGACGGCTGTGTCATAAGCCGCGGTGCGCGCATATGCGGTCTGCGCTAGTCGTTGGCGCAGGGCCAGCGTTGTCTTGCCATCGTTGGCGTCAAGTTCGGCCAGCAACGCGGCATAATCCTCGACGTCCGTCACGACACTGACAAAGGCATGGTTCTTTGCCGCCGAGCGGATCATCGCGGGGCCGCCGATGTCGATATTTTCGATGCAGGTGTCAAAGTCCGCGCCTTTGGCGACCGTTTCTTCGAATGGATAAAGGTTCACGACCAGCAGATCGATTGGACCAATGTTGTGTTCGATCATGGCGTCGCGGTGGTTGTCCAGATCGCGACGGGCCAAAAGGCCGCCATGCACGACAGGGTGCAATGTCTTGACGCGCCCATCCATCATTTCGGGGAAGCCGGTAACATCGGCAACGTCGCGCACATCCAGACCGGCATCGCGCAGCGCCTTGGCTGATCCACCGGTCGACAAAAGTTCAACCCCACGGGCAGCGAGTGCCTGACCGAGTTCAATCAGGCCGGTTTTGTCAGAAACAGAAAGCAGCGCGCGGCGCAGTGGTGCAAGGTCGGTCATAGGGTTCCCCAAAAGGCTAGTTTACGATGTCCATCGGGTCGGCCTGCACAAGATCACGCACCGCATCGGGTGTATCTTGTGCCTTGGCAAGCGACCAGCGGACGCGTGTCGCATAGGCCATTGTCGTGCCGGATAAAACCACCTGTTGGGTAGTACGGGGCCTTAATCGTCCATTTTGCAGATAAACAGAGGCCGAAAGGCTAAGTTTTGCCTGCCCGTCGTGTTGAAACACCCAGACCTCGCCGGATTTCAAGCGCATCGCGACGGCAGTACCCCCCATATCAAGCGATGCCTCTATGTCGGGGTGAAGATGGAAACGGACGGCAAATGGAATGCCGCCGCGTACGTTTTTGTCAAAAATGGTTTTGTCGGCTTCCTCTAAGGTGGTCAAAAGGTCTTCGCCGTCCAGTGACCGCCCGTCCACCGACAGATGCAGGATGCGGGCATGGGTCAAGCCGTGGGTTGGTTGGTAGCCGTTGTGCGACATCTCGAGCCGGCGTCCCTTGTCGGTATCAAGCGTGTAGCCTTGCACCACAGTAGGCAGTTCGGTCAGCAATTCCTCGGCGTGGCGGGAACGTTTGTTTGGAGACAGATGCGATGAGGAAACGCCTTCTATCATCATTGTGGAATGGCTTGGGGTAGCGCGGCTGGCACGCCGCCATTCGTCGCCAAACCGCGCGCCAGAGCCGCAATTCACGATAAGCTGTCTGCGCCCCGACGTCAGTTCGAACCCTAAAGTGCTGGCATGTCCATCAGCCGAGGCATCGCCTATTGGGGGGGTATCAGCATCGGCGATCAGGGTAGTGCGCCCTGCGGAAAGCCTCGCAAATCCCATGTGCAATCTTTTGTCCGGCACAGCGCGGACCCGGGCTGCCGCCAAGGCCGCGTCCAGCCGACCTTCGAGGCCATGCCCGCCGCCATGAAACCGTGCCAATCCGCCGTCGGCGTGACGCAGCGCGCGCAATGTCGGCACGATGCGCGCGATTGCTGCGGTCACTTCGTCCGGCACGTCGTGCCCTGTTTCGGCCAATGCCTGCACGGCCCAGTTCAATAGGCTCAGAACCTCGAGCAGTTCTTCGGGGTTACGCGTTTGAATGGCACCATGCGCGTCAATCTGTGTCTCGCAATCCTTGGTCAATGCGGCCACCGCTTGCGGAATATGATGTTCCATCCCCTCAAGCGAAAGGCCTGCATAGATCATGCCGGTCAATGCCTCAAAGCGGCGCAACCCGGGTGCTGTGACTTGCCAGCGTTTCGAAAGGAACAGAGTTTGCCGCGCAAGGCTTTGGAAAAATAATGTCCCTGCGGCTTTGTCCTGACCGCGCAGCAAAAAGAAACCGTGGTTGATCCAACGGATCAGTCGCCGCCCCGTAATACCGGGGGTCCAGCCTTCGCTACGTCCGTTGCCGTATCGGTCGATCCATTCGAAAACCCAGGTTTGCGCCCGTTCTCTGGCACGGTCATCGCCAACGGCGGCCAAATCATCCAGCCATGCGCAGCCTTGAATTTCATCACTGACAGTCGGGTTGTCGCGGGCAATGTCCCAGATCGAAAGCTGCTTGCCTTCGACCAGCAATCCCGAAAACAGGAAGTTCCCCGCGATCAGCTGGCGACCACGCGCGACGACGCCAATTGTCCGCGGTTCAGGGGCAGATACAAATGCGGTTGCGGTATCAGCATGTGCCGCACGGCGGGCATGAACCCGATGCATGAATTGAATGCGGCGTTGTCGCCATGTATGTTGTTGGCCCAAGTCCGGCAGCCTCGATTTGCACTGGTTACGAACGCAATTTCGCAAACCATAGCAACAAGCCTACGCGCAAGTCACGCAGGCTTTCGCAAGACCGCCATATAGAAGCCGTCCATGCCGCCAAGTTCAGCCCAGTAGTCCGGGCGCAAGCGCAAGCCGCCTTCGGGTGTGACCCAATCAGGATCGGTTCCTGCGATGGTTGGTGTCTCAACCGTCAGGCCGTTGTGGCGGGCCAATGCGTCTTCGACCTGAACCTCGCCTTCATCCGGCAAAAGCGAGCAGGTGCAGAACACCAAACGCCCACCGGGTTTCAACAGCATCAGCGCATGATCCAGCATCGCCTCTTGCTGATCAATCAGCGCGCCGAATTCAGAGCCGTCCTTGGCATAAGGCAAATCAGGGTGGCGCCTGATTGTACCAGTTGCAGAACAGGGCGCGTCCAGCAGGATCGCGTCATAGCCGCCTTCATCCAGATCGAACGCATCGCTAACAATTGTCCGGGCGTTCAGCCCGACGCGGGACAGGTTTTCGATCACACGCGCCATGCGTTTTTCGGATACATCAACAGCGGTGACATCCGCCCCCAATGCCGCGAGTTGCATCGTCTTGCCACCCGGCGCGGCGCACAGATCAAGGACCTTTAGCCCTTTGACATCGCCCAGTAGTTTTACAGGAATCGCTGCCGCCGCATCCTGAACCCACCAGTCCCCATCCGCGTAACCAGCCAAGGTGGAGACTTGACCGGCACTTGTGATCCGTACCGAACCGGTCGGCAAAACGATGCCGCCGACGGTTTCAGCGACGGTTTCAGCGTCGCCTTTGACAGTCAGGTCCAACGCCGCACCGGCGAAATGCGCAGCCTCCATCCCCGATACAGCGTCGCGCCCCCATGCGGCCACCAACGGCTGACGCAGCCAGCCGGGCGTCAGTGGAACGGCGCGTTTGTTCCAGCCTGCGGGGCCTTCTTCGGCGATTTTGCGCAGCACCGCATTGGCAAGGCCCTTCATCGACTGAGTCCGCTTGTTGCGGGCAACAATTTCGACATAGGCGTTAACGACACCGTGTGCGGCCTCGCCGTTGCACAGTTCAATCACCCCAAGACGCAGCGCGTTCATGACGTGCGATGGCGGTGCTTTTTTCAAGTAGGGCTTCAACATCCGGTCGGCACGATCCAAACCGCGCAATGCCTCTGTTGCAAGGCGCTGGGCGCGGGCGCGATCATCGTTTTCCAAACGGGCAAGCGCGCCACCTGCGATCAATTCAGCCATCAATCGGCCTTCGTCGGTAATCTGCATCAAAAGATGATGCGCGGTGCGGCGGGCAGGCAGACCGGTCTGGTTCATGGATCTCTCACTTGAAGCTGGGTGCGCGGGACGTATATCAAACACAAGCCCGCGACAAGGAGACCTGCACCGTGACCGATAAACCCCAAGACCTGCCACCCGCAGCCATCCGTGCCCTGGCCGAAGCCGAAGAACGCCGCAAGACCGCTGCTGCCAAATCATTACCAATCGAGCTGGGCGGTCGCGACGGACCAGAGCCGGTACGCTATGGCGATTGGGAAAAGAAGGGCATCGCCGTCGATTTCTAGGCAGGCTTGCTGCACAACAGGCTTACTTTTCGTGACCGAATCGTCCATGAACGTTCGGACGCGGTATTTGTATTTCTGGCCGCACTTCGTGAAAGGAACATGACGTGTTCGCCCAACGTACATTTGCCATTGTTGCCTGTCTGGCGCTTGCCAGCTGTGGTTTGCCCCGCGGCGCAGGTTTTTCATCCGAGTTGCTTTCTGCGTCGAATGCCAATTCCGCAGCACCTGGCGAAGACCCGGTTTATGATTTTGCTGTCTACGATGTGAACCGTGCGACGTTACCGGTTCTTGCCGCTTGGCCCGCGACGGGCCAAGACGTGCTGCCTTGGATTGCCGCACGCGAACAGCCCGCAACGCTGATGATTTCGGCGGGTGACCAAGTGCAACTGACGATTTGGGACGCGGAAGAAACATCAATCTTTGGACCGGGTGGTGTGACAGCGCTTGCGCCCACGCAGGTTGATTCAGCGGGCCGCATCTTTGTGCCATTCATTGGCGAGCTGCGTGTTACGGGCATGTCGCCGACCACTGCCCGTCAGCGGATTGAAGAAGAACTGGTGCGTACCGTCCCTTCTGCACAAGTGCAGTTAGTGGTTGAGCCAGGCCGTGCCAACACCGCAAATCTGGCGTCAGGCGTGTCGGCGCCGGGACTGTATCCGCTGCCGGATCGCAACTTTAAGATTCTCGAACTATTTTCGTTGGCCGGTGGTCCGAACCCTACACTGACATCGCCGCAGGTGCGATTGGTCCGTGACGGCCAGACTTATGGCGTTTCGTTCGACCGACTGCTGGAAGAGCCCAGTTTGAACACCACCGTGCGTGGCGGCGACCGGATTTACGTCGTTAACGATGACCGCAAGTTCATCACATTGGGCGCCACAGGGTCCCAGTCGATCTTTGAGTTCCCGGAAGCCGAGTTTTCAGCACTCGAGGCTTTGTCGCTGATTGGCGGCGTGAACGCCGGAACGGCAAACCCCGAAAGCATTCTGGTCATGCGGGCCTATGAGGCAAGTGCTGTGCGCGATGGCATTTCCGGCCCGCCAAAAGACCGTGTCGTCTTTACGATCGACATGACATCGGCAGACGGGGTGTTTTCCGCAGGCAGCTTCATGCTCGAAGACGGTGACCTGATTTACGGCACTGAAAGCGCGCTGGGACCTGCATTGACGGTCTTCGGTCTGGGCAATTCCCTTTCGGCTGCGTTGAATTAAGCGCCTTAGAAAAGCGTGATATCATCGGCGAGTAACGACAGATCGGTGATGCCCTCGATCCTCAGGGTGTCGCCGGTATCAAAGGCAATGACGGCGCCGGTTGCAACCAGACTGCCGTAAAAGAACAAAAGGTCTGCTGCAGATGTCAGGCCGGTCCAAAGGTTTGTGCCAAAGATGATCTGATCCACACCGCTGTCAAAATCGGAGATCGTGTCATTGCCGCCATGAAAGACGAATGTGTCCGCGCCAGCGCCACCGGCCAAGATATCATCGCCAAACCCGCCGACCAGCCGATCATCGCCTGAACCACCCTCGAGGTAATCCTGACCGTCGCCCCCCCACAGCGTGTCGTTTCCTACGCCTCCGTAAAGGGTATCGGCACCTGCATCACCAAAGAGCAGATCATCGCCCGCCCGTCCAAAAATTATGTCGTCGTCAGCGCCGCCATTGGCAATATCATGGCCACCGCCCATGAAAATCAGGTCAAATCCGGCGGTGCCGGCAAAGCTTTCTGACAAGTCCGTACCGTTAGAAACCACGCCTACAAAGGTAGGGTCTTGGTCGCCAAACGCACTGCGCAGAACATCAATGTTGTTGCCAGCTATCATCTGCAACGCGACGAAAACATCGTTTGGACCACCCTGATCAGGCGCGGGACCGGACACCGGATCAGAGTATGGGGTGGGCGTTGCAGGCCCCGGATAGCCGGGTACAATGATGGACGAAAGGCGTGACCCGCCGATCAGGTCCGCTGTTTGCAGGCCACGATAGTCGATCGTGTTACCATCCGCGCTTTGGACGAACAGGATTTCGCTGCCATAGGTAATCTTCATTCCGTCCGCGCGCAGGCTGATGTTCAACTGGCTGATGTCGCGC
>CBDTYC010000038.1:0-13497 GCA_965364495.1 uncultured Yoonia sp.
GCTCACCATATTTCGCCAGAACGACATCTGTATGTTCGTTAATATGAAGAATATTCCGATCTGACAGAAAGAAGTATGTATTCAGCCATATATAATGGTGAAAATACCGGATACTTTCTTTGATGAGTGACTGTTGCGGCAGATACGCCATTCTTTCCATGCGATCTTGTTCCGCAATTGCAGCTAGCAGCACAGACCGCAGGCAAAGACATTGCATTGGCACGCACGCCCGACGGCCGGCACCCGACATTCGGATTATGGCCGACTGCATTGCGTGATGATTTGCGAACCGCTTTGCAGGACGGTCTGCGCAAGGTCGTGCTGTGGACGGATCGACACGGGGCGGCGACAGCCGTTTTCGCCGACGATACTGCTTTTTTCAACGTTAACACGCCTGATGATCTGGCGACAGCGCGGGCGATGTTATGAAGATTTACGGCGTCGTTGGGTACAAGAATGCCGGTAAGACAGGGCTGATGGAACGGCTCGTCACCGAAATCACAGGGCGCGGATTCAGCGTTTCGACACTCAAACATGCCCACCATAGCTTCGACGTCGATCACCCGGGCAAAGACAGCTACCGGCACCGCCACGCTGGCGCGCATCAGGTGCTGCTTTCATCGCGCACGCGCTGGGCCTTGATGACAGAAATGCGCGGCGATGACGAAGTGCCGCTTGCCGACCTTCTCACCCGATTGAATCCTGTCGATTTGGTGCTGGTCGAGGGCTACAAGCGCGACAGCCACGCCAAGATCGAGGCTTACCGCGGCGTCACAGGAAACCCGTTGATAGCCTCTGAAGACGCGACAATACGCGCCGTGGCCAGCGATACCCCCCTTGAAATTTCGCAGCCCGTTTTTGACCTCGATGACACAGTGGCAATCGCAAACTTCATCCTCAAAGAGGTCGGACTTTGACGTATGATACGTTCTTGATGGTTGACTGGTCTGGCGGAAATGATCGCGGACCTACCCCCAAGAAGGATGCAATCTGGGTCTGTGCGGCACGCAACGGCACCGCGAACGAGCCGGTCTATATGCGCAACAGACAAGTCGCCGAGGCTTGGATTCTTGATTTCCTAAAGACCGAACGCGCAGCAGGAAGGCGCGTTCTTGCAGGTTTCGATTTTGCATTTGGCTATCCGGCGGGATTTGGTCGCGCGCTGACTGGCAGCGACGATCCTTTTGCCCTGGGGCAGTGGGTGACTGACCGGGTCAAGGATAGCCCGAAGGCGAACAATCGTTTCGACGTCGCCGCGTACATCAACACGCTATTTGACGGGATTGGTCCGTTCTGGGGCAATGGCCTAAATCGGGATATCGCGCATTTGCCGCGCAAAGGCTTGGACCGCTGCGATCATGGCATGCAGGAAAAACGCGCCGCTGAAAAACATGCAAAAGGGGCCTTCCCGGTCTGGCAATTGTCAGGTGCGGGTGCCGTCGGGAGTCAGGTTCTTATGGGTCTTCCGACCCTCAACCGCTTGCGTCAGGCGTTCTTGCCCGACGTGGCGGTATGGCCGTTCGAACCTTTGGACAAACCTATTGCAGTCGTCGAGATCTGGCCGTCGCTCATTGCAAAATCCGTCGCCGCAACACAACCCGCAGGGCGGATCAAGGATGCGCATCAGGTCCTGCTACTGGCGCAAACGCTGTCCGCTTTGCCCCCCGAACAACTTGCAGAAATGCTGGACATCGCACCGACTTCCGAAGGGTCGATTCTGGGACTGGGGCACGAGGCCCTTCTGGCGTACGCAGCAAGCAAACAACTCGCCCCGCCGCCGTTGAGAAACGATTGCTTTGCCATGCCGCAGGGCGCGCATTGGACACCCGTTGCAGAGGCGCAAACCCATCTGCGCGAACATCTGCACTGTGTCGTCGCCAAGGAAAAGTTGGCGGTCAGTCAGGGAACGGGACGCATTCTCGGGCATGATGTGCAGGCCCGACGCGCCCATCCTCCTGCGCCAAATTCTGCTGTTGACGGGTATGGTTTTGCAGGTCCCGCCCCTGCTGGGATCAATCGCTTTGACTTGGTCGACGGTCGTTCGGCGGCTGGCGATCCATTTCACGGCGAAGTCCCGCAAGGCCATGCAATCCGGATTTTAACCGGTGCCAACCTGCCCAAGGGCGTTGACACGGTTGTACTGCAAGAAGATGTCAGCACAAACGGCCAAGAAGTCAGCTTTCACGGCCCCCTCAAACGTGGCGCAAACGCCCGTGCCGCAGGCGAAGACATGCAGGAAGGGCAATCGATCCTGCCAGCAGGGCGGGTCATAACACCAGCTGATGCTGGCATGCTTGCGGCGGCGGGCGTGGGCGACATCACCGCGTACCAACGCCTGCGGGTGGGTGTCCTTTCAACAGGTGATGAACTGCGTGAAGCGGGCCAGAACGCCACTGCGGGCCAAATCTACGATGCAAATCGGCCGATGCTTTGTGCAATGGCTGCCCGCTGGGGCTATGATGTCGTCGATCTTGGCCGCGCACCGGATGATCGCGCGACGCTACGCAAAATTCTGGACGGCGCAACAGCGCGGTGTGATGTGGTCATCGCGTCCGGCGGAGCATCTGCAGGCGACGAGGATCATATGTCGGCACTATTGCAGGGCACTGGATCGCTCGCCCTGTGGCGGATCGCGATGAAACCGGGCCGACCACTGGCGCTGGGGTTGTGGAACAACACGCCGGTTTTCGGATTGCCAGGCAATCCCGTCGCGGCGATGGTCTGCGCCTTGGTTTTCGCCCATCCTGCGCTGCGCGTCATGGCCGGAGGGGCGTGGTCAACACCAGAAAGCTACATGCTGCCTGCGCGTTTTTCCAAGAACAAGAAGGAAGGGCGCCGCGAATACCTTCGTGCGCGCTGTGTCGACGGGCAGGTCGAGATTTTCGCCTCTGAAGGGTCCGGCCGTGTCTCGGGGCTTAGCTGGGCCACCGGCTTGGTCGAGCTGGACGATGCCGCACAATCGATTTCAGCCGGCGATCTGGTGCGTTTCATCCCGTTCTCCAATTTCGGTCTATGAATATCCACGTCGGAATTCCTGCAGCGAACTGCGCCGAAGCCGCTGCCCTTTATTGGGAAGCCTTCGGCGAAAAGCTCGGCTTCGTTCTGGGGCCAAAACACCGCGCGGTTCAATTTGTGACGTCAGTCATTCGGGCGGATCACGGCATCTGTGCGATTGCCGACGATGGGCAATTGCTTGGCGTCGTTGGCTTCAAGACGTCGCAAGGGGCGTTGGTGAACGGCAATTTTCAGGATTTGCGCAGGGCCTATGGCTGGATAGGTGCGGCAATCCGGTTTGGCTTGCTAACCAGTCTGGAACGCGACACAGAGAACGTACGTTTTCTGATGGACGGCCTGTTTGTGGCACCCGATGCGCGTAATAAAGGGGTCGGGACGGCCCTTCTTGATGCAGTTAGCGCAGAGGCCAAGCGGCGTGGCTATGCGCAAGTAAGGCTGGACGTTGTCGACACCAACCCGCGCGCGAAGGCGCTCTACCTCAGTAAGGGCTTCAAAGTGCTAAAAACCACTCAACTTGGACTTCTACGCTTTGCCTTCGGATTTCATGCAGCAACAACGATGGTTCGTGACGTCTAACCCGATCCAATCAGCGCACCGGCTGCAAAGACCAGCGCACCGCCCAGGACCACTTGAAAAACCGCCTTGAGGAATGGCGTTTGCATATAGCGGTTCTGAATCCAGGCAATAGCCCAAAGTTCGACAAAAACTACGATCAAGGCGATGATGGTCGCTGTCCAGAAGTCGGTGATGAGATAGGGCAATGCATGGCCCAGACCGCCGATGGTCGTCATCACGCCAGCTGCAAGTCCCCGTTTGTAAGGCGATCCGCGCCCCGATATCCGCCCGTCATCTGACGCCGCTTCGGTAAAACCCATCGAGATGCCAGCGCCGACAGAGGCCGCGAGACCGACAAGGAATGTGGTCCATGTGTCCTGTGTTGCAAATGCGACCGCGAAAATCGGGGCAAGGGTTGATACAGATCCGTCCATCAGACCAGCCAAACCCGGCTGCACCCAAGTCAGAACAAATTGGCGGTGTGCTACCGCCTCTTCTTCGGACTTTGTATCGCTGTCCAGATGCTTTTCGGTCAGGGCGTTGGCCTTATTGGTATGACTTGCTTCAGCGGCAGCCAGATCACCCAATAATTTGCGCGTGTCGGCATCTGTCGTACTTGCCGCCGCCATCAGATAAAAGCGTTCCGCGTCACGCTCCATCTGCGCGGCTTCACTGCGAATGCGCTCTAGGCTAAGGTTTTCGATCAGCCAAACGGGACTGCGGGCATAAAACCCCGAAACATGTTCACGCCGGATCAATGGAATCACATCGCCAAAGCGGTTGCTGTGAAGCTTGATCAAACGGCGGCGATGCTCGTCCTCTTCGGTTGCCATACCATCGAAAACCGCAGCCGACGCAGGGAAGTCGGCGCGCAAATGCTCGGCGTAGCCGCGATAAATCCGTGCATCATCTTCTTCTGACGAGATTGCCAGCGCCAAGACCTCTTGCTCTGACAGTTCGCTGAACCGTCGGCGGTAACCAAATCCTCGCAGCATTTTATCAACCCTCTTTTAGAATAATTCTAAGTTATGATATTCCAAAGAAACCTCAAGTCAATAAACTGAACCGATCAGTTCACTTTTGCTTGTTAAACTAAACTGATCGGTTTAGTTCTGACAGTACATCCGCAAACCCCAAAAGGAACTGCACCATGTCACGTCGCCTTATTGCCCTTGCCGCTACCCTCCTGATGACAGCCGCCGCGCCCGCTTCCGCCTTTTCGCTGCAGCTTGATTTTCACCCGCTGACCTATCCGCCGAAACCCGGCCCCGAGGCTAGCCAAGGCTGTGCGCAGCCTGCGGCCCTGCAACGCGAGGCTTGCGCGATCTCCACGAAATAGGCCCCCAGATTGGCAATGGTATCTTGTTCACCCAAAGTCCCATCGCCGCATTCTTCTTGCCCGAAGTGAACTGTTCAGTTTATAAACAAGGATCATCAGCGGAGGAAGAAATGCCAGACGGCGCCACCGAACCCAAGAAGGGCCGGAAATTCGATCAAGTGCTGGAAGGCGCGCGACAAGTCTTTCTGTCTGACGGTTTTGAAGGTGCGTCGGTCGACGACATTGCCAAAGCGGCTGGCGTATCGAAGGCGACGCTTTACAGCTATTTTCCCGATAAACGTTTCTTGTTCATGCAGGTCGCGAAAACCGAATGCGCGCGACAGGCGGACCACGCAATCGAGACGATCGACATGAACGCGCCCGTCGAAAAGGTCTTGCGCGCAATCGCGATCGAGATGGTCGATTTCATCACGTCACAATTCGGCAAACGCATTTTTCGGATTTGCGTCGGTGAAAGCGACCGCTTTCCTGAACTTGGGCGCCAGTTTTACGAAAGCGGGCCAATGCTGATCCGGAGCAGGCTTGTCGAATTCTTCCATAAAGCCGCCGAAAATGGCGAGTTAGAGATCATCGACTTTGAACTGGCCGCTGAACAATTCCACGAATTGTGCAAAGCGGACCTGTTCCCGCGCATGGTCTTCAACATGGCCGATGATTTTAGCCGCGAAGAGAAGCTGAGGGTGGTAAATGGCGCTGTGGAAATGTTCATGGCGCGGTATGGGATCAGGATTTAGCGTTGTTTTTCAACCGCACCTGAATATGGCCTTCTTGCCTTCGCAATTCAAAAGGCGTGAGCATCGCAACCAAGTCGCTAAGTTTTCCACGACCATGTGTACGTGTGTCAAAATCAGGCTTTGCGCGCAGTAGCTGGTTTCCCAAATGACCCAGATCATACCATTCACCCTCGGGGTCGATACTTCGCATAGCCGCTTTTATCATATTGATAACTTTGACGGGCTGCTTGATTGGCTCCGCGATTGAATCGGTTTGAGGCAACTTGCTATCTTCGTTTGAAATGTTCTCTATCAGAATGAAACGATTGCAGACATTGCGTAAACTGACGGGTGCCTTGCTTTCCCCGATCCCAATCACCTCAACACCGTCTTCGCGCAGTCGGTTCGCGAGCGCGGTAAAGTCGCTATCAGATGACACCAAAACAAACCCGCCAAAGCGGCCCTTGTGCAAGATGTCCATCGCATCAATAACAAGGCCGATATCGGTGGCATTCTTGTTCTTGGTGTTGGCTGTTTGATGTTTGGCGTCCATCCCCAGTTCAAGCACCACGGCTTTCCAGTTGACCAAGGCAGGATTGGACCAATCACCATAGACTCTGCGCAAGGCGGGCTCACCAAATGTGGTAATTTCGCGCATGATGCTTTCGGCGTATTTTGCCGGGATGTTGTCGGCGTCGATCAGTACAGCAAACAGCTTTCGGTCTTTTGACATATTGTTCCCTCGAGCGTTCATCATGGCGAGCATTGTCGAAAGGCCCGAACAGGCATCGGGCCCCTTTGAAGGTTGGTCTATTGCACCTAGAACTCGACCACTGCCCGAATTGATTTGCCTTCGTGCATCAGATCAAATCCGTGGTTAATGTCTTCCAGCTTGAGTTTGTGGGTAATCATCGGATCGATCTCGATTTTGCCGTTCATGTACCAATCGACAATTTTTGGTACATCCGTGCGGCCGGACGCGCCGCCAAAGGCTGTGCCGCGCCATGACCTACCTGTCACCAGCTGGAAAGGGCGGGTCGAAATCTCGGCGCCTGCGGGTGCGACGCCGATGATGATGCTTTCGCCCCAGCCCTTGTGCGCAGCTTCTAGTGCGGTGCGCATGACATTGACGTTGCCGGTCGCATCAAATGTATAGTCCGCCCCGCCGCCCGTTAATGCCACCAGATGGGCGACCAAATCGCCCTCGACCTTTGCGGGGTTAACAAAATCGGTCATGCCGAAATGCGTTGCCATTTCGACTTTACCTTCGTTCAGATCGACGCCGACAATTTGATCCGCACCAGCCAAACGCAAGCCCTGAATTACATTCAGACCAATACCACCCAGACCAAATACAATGCCTTTTGAGCCTATCTCAACCTTGGCCGTGTTGATCACAGCGCCAATGCCTGTCGTCACGCCACAGCCGATATAACAGATCTTGTCGAACGGCGCATCCTTGCGGACTTTGGCAAGCGCAATTTCAGGCACAACCGTATGGTTGGCGAAGGTCGAACAGCCCATATAGTGGTGAATAGGCGTTCCATCGAGCATCGAAAAACGGGTCGAGCCGTCTGGCAAAAGACCTGCGCCCTGCGTCGATCTGATTTTTTGACACAGGTTGGTCTTTGGGTTCAGACAGTATTCGCATTCACGGCATTCAGGTGTGTAAAGCGGAATGACATGGTCGCCTACCTCGAGGCTGGTGACACCTTCACCAACTTCTATGACAACGCCTGCGCCCTCGTGTCCCAGAATCGCGGGAAAAATACCTTCTGGATCGTCGCCGGAACGGGTGAATTCATCCGTGTGGCACAGGCCTGTTGCTTTGATTTCCACCAAAACTTCGCCCGCTTTGGGGCCTTCTAGGTTCACTTCCATCACAACGAGGGGTTTGCCCGCCTCGAGTGCAACTGCTGCACGTGTCCGCATATCCGGTCTCTCCTGTTTCTTTGGTCCGACGATCAGCGAAAGTTCAGCATTTTTCAACCATCGACTTGCCTTGCATCGCAAACCCGCGACAATGCAGGCATGAAAAAACTATTCGCATTGATAATGCTCGCAGGCTGCAGTGCCACTGTCATGCCCGCAACGCCACCTGTGCCTTTGCCGCAGGACGATACATGCAACGCTGCCAACTATGCGACACTGGTCGGACAGCCCGCCACTGCGCTGGAACGTGTCCTGCTATTGGGCAAAGTGCGCGTCATTCGGCCAGACCAGCCGGTCACGATGGATTTCCGGCAGGACAGGATCAACTTCGTGATAGACGAAGAAGATCGCATCGCCGCGATCACATGCGGGTAGTTTCCGGGGGATACGAAATTCCCCGATGTCGCGAACTGGGTGGGGGCTATTGACCGCAACATCGGGGTAGCATTTCGCTATGCACTGATTATCCGTGCCAGTTGTGTTCCCATTGGGCAGGCAATGTGGCGAACAGGTGTTGATTATACGGCATAAACACGGCGCCAGCAGAAGGACCCTTGATTTTGAAGGGGTTTGAAGCAACTCTTTGGTATGACAGATCAATCCCCTGCGCAGTTCCGCGCGCCCGACCAGATCGCCTTTCATCGCACCGAACTAAACCTGATTCTCGGGCTTTACGGGCGCATGGTGGCGGCTGGCGAATGGCGCGATTACGGGCTTTCGCACTTGCGCGATGCGGCCGTCTTTTCGGTCTTTCGCAGAACCGCCGAAAACCCGTTATACCGGATTGAAAAGCGGCCCAAGCTGCGGCTTAGGCAGGGGCAATATGCGGTGATCGGAATGGATGGGCAAATCCTCAAGCGCGGCCATGATCTGCGGCAGGTCCTGCGGGGACTAGAACGCAAGTTGATCCGCGCGATTACCTAAAGCCGCTTTCGCACCAGAACCGGCCCACCATTCTGGGCAGCAATACGCAAAACCGCCCGCTCGATCGGTTCATATGCCGTCGCCATATGATGCGCGTTCGCATGGATCAGTGTTTCTTCATCAACCATCATCCCGACGTGTCCTTTCCAGAACACCAGATCGCCGCGCTGGTACGGACCGTCACATGCCGTGCCCAAGGTTTGTTGCTGCATATCGCTGTCCGCAGGGCAGGACATAGCGCAGGCCGCCAAAGCTGACGCGACCAAGCCAGAGCAATCAATCCCCCTGCTTGAATTGCCACCCCAAAGATACGGCACCCCAAAGTGCAGCTGCGCGACCGTTGCAGGATCGGTGAAGGGGCGCGCGATTTCGCGCAGATGGGATTTCGGGACAAAACCTGCGTTTGTTTCAAAAAACTTGCGTCGTTCGTCAATGACGGTGACACGCGCACCGAACGGCAAACGATGCGTATCTGGCGATTTGAAGTCCTCTTGCAGGTAAGCATGGGTCGCAAAAGTGCCGACAAAATGGGTGGGCGAAAGCGGGTCGGCAAGATCGGTATCGCGCAGATACCCCACGTAGCCATCAGCAGCTTGGACAAAGGACCAGCCTGCGTGGTGTTCAAAAACGGTGACTTCTGCCCCCATGAGCAACTGTCGGTCCCGCGCACCGTTTGGCGCGGCACGCAAATCTGCAACCTCGGCAACAACGCGCATCGGCCAGCCTTCGACATAGCGGTCAGCCTCGATCTGACCGGCCAGATGCATGGCTGCGATCCGCCCGTTTGCCGGTGTCAAACGGCGGTCGGTCACAGTTTCAACAAGGTTGGCAGGGCTTCCAGAACAGCCCGCGCGCCCATGCCAACACCGCCTTTGGGGCGCGACGGGCTTGCACTTGGCTGCCAGCCGTAGATATCGAAATGGATATAGGGGCTTTCAACAAAGCGGCGCAGAAATAACGCCGCCGTGATGCTGCCCGCGAACCCGCCCTTCGGGGCGTTATCAAGGTCCGCGATGCCAGGTTCGATCATCGCCTCGTATGGCGTATAGAACGGCAGGCGCCAAACCGGATCGGCCACTTTCGCGGCGGCATCCGCAATCGCTGCGGCATGTCCATCATTGTCGGTGTAGAACGGCGCGATATCTGGCCCTACGGCCACGCGCGCGGCCCCTGTCAACGTTGCCATAGAAATCACCAATGCCGGCGAATCTTCGTCTGACAGTGTCAATGCATCTGCCAAAACCAAGCGCCCCTCGGCGTCTGTGTTGTTGATCTCGACAGTTAAACCCTTGCGCGAAGTCAAAATATCCTGCGGCCGGAAGGCATTGCTGCTGATGCTGTTTTCAACGGCCGGAATCACCACGCGCAATCGCAATGGCAGGCCCAACGCCATGATCATATGCGCAAGCCCAAGTACAGTCGCAGCGCCCCCCATATCCTTTTTCATCAACCCCATAGAACTGCCGGGTTTGATGTTCAGCCCGCCGGTATCGAAACACACACCTTTGCCGACAAGCGTCAGTTGCGGGCCAGTGTCCCCCCAACGCATGTCGATCAAGCGAGGCGCGCGGGATGACGCGCGACCGACCGCATGGATCATCGGAAAGTTCGACATGATCAAATCATCGCCGGTAATCACGTTGATGGCAGCCTCGTGTTCGCTGGCCAAGGCGCGCACGGCCTCTTCCAACTCGTCCGGGCCCATGTCCGACGCGGGGGTGTTGATCAATTCACGGGTCAATGCCTCGCCATTGGCGACAATCGCGATACGGGTGGCATCAACACCTTTTGGTGCCACCAAAGCAGCGATTGGAGTTGAAGGACCCGAATACCGGTCAAAGGAGTAGCCCGCGAGCAACCACGCGAGTGCCGCCTCTTCCAGATCAGGCCCGTCCAATCCGCTGGCGATTGCGTAAACTCCCTGAGGCAGCTTTGCAGCCACAGCGCCCATATGGAACCGTCCACGCGCGCGCTTGGTGGCAGTCCCGTAGCCCACAAGCACCTGCGCTACCCCACCATCGCTATCTGGCAATGACAGGACCTGCCCTAGCCCTGCTTGAAAATCCTGTGCCTTTGCCCACGCTTGTTGTGTTGGCGATAAAGCGGACAAGGCTTGATCAAGCCCATCACCGGCGACCACATGAACTGGAATTGCGGTATCGGTCGGGGCGGCAAAGGCGAGTGTCATGAAACGGTCCTGTCGGTGTGTGAGCTTTCCCTCAACCTAGCGGGCCACCGATCAGCCGCAAGTCCCCCATAGCGGCCAACCTAAAGATCGCGAAAATTCCAGACCTCTGTGACGGCAACGTCAAAGCCGCGTTCAAGCCGCGCCATCGTGGCCTCGATTGCGACGCCGTCGGTTTGATCCAGACAGGCACGGACATGTTCGGACGCAGTTGCCACCTCGACCAACCCCAGTTGTTTGGCGACCAGCCCGACCCGTTTGGCAGGCTGACGCATCTGCGGGAAATCATGCGCGGCCAGACTGCGTTGCATCATATCAAGGCGCAGCGCGACATCCTCGAGCATGCGGCAAACCACCTCTTCGGCGATATGCAAATCCTTTTGCGCAAACAGGCGCTGCAGGGGTGCAGGATCGAATTGCAGATGCTGCGGACAGTTCAACATCACAACATCGGGGGACGACGCGCATACAGGGCTGGGAAACAGGGATATTGTCTTCATACGACTGGTTTTAGGGGCACAAGGTTTGCAGAAGGTTGACGCCCAGAAAAAAACCGCTCGAAATTCATGAAAATGCGACGTATCCAGTGTCAAAAGCGCGAAAGAGACGACTATGGAACATGCACGCCCCTTGCCGGCCTATCTGGTCAACCGGTACCACGGTTGGAAAGCAACCGTTTATACCGAAAATCGTGGCTGGTATCGCAGGTTGGCAGAAGACGGCCAGCATCCGCGATCAATGGTAATTTCATGCTGTGATAGCCGCGTGCATGTCACATCGATCTTTGGTGCAGATCAGGGTGAATTCTTTATTCACCGCAATATCGCAAATCTTGTTCCGCCCTTTAACCCCGATGGGCATCACCACGGTACCTCTGCTGCGGTTGAATATGCGATTACAGGGCTCAAGGTTGCCCACCTGATTGTGCTGGGTCACTCTGGCTGTGGTGGTGTCGAAGGCTGCTATAACATGTGTTCCGGCAATGCGCCTGAACTGGAAGAGGCCAGCAGTTTTGTTGGTCGCTGGATGGAAATCCTTCGCCCGGGCTATTCCGCACTGCCGGATGGCAACGATGAGGATCGTAAACGGGCACTGGAAAAGGCGTCGGTTGTCATCTCTTTGCAGAACCTGATGACGTTTCCATTTATCAAAACGGCCGTCGAAAGCGAACGCCTGTCACTTCATGGCCTCTGGAACGACATTGGCGAAGGAAGTCTTGAATCCTACGATCCAAAAGACGAATTGTTCAAGCCGATCTAGCCTAACCGATCCAATCGTCTGACTGCATTTCGCGCAAGCGACTGGCTGTACGCTCGAACTCAAAGTTGCCTGTGCCCTCGACATAAAGCATCTCGGGCACGGCGGCGGCACTGCAAATCAACTGCACTTTCGCTTCGTATAACGCATCAATCAGCGTCACAAAGCGTTTCGCTTCGTTGAAATTGTGCCGCGATAGTGCGGGGATATCTTCTAGGATCAGCACGCGCACGGCGTCGGCCAGTGCAAGATAATCGGCAGCACCCAATGGCCTGCCGCAAAGGTCAAAGAACTTGGCGCGCGCCACGCCGTTGTGAAAGTCGGGCAAAGCAACCTGCCGCCCCTTTACATGCAGCACAAGCGTTTCCGATTTTCCGTGGCTGATCTCTTGCCAGATCTGTGAAATTGCGGCCCGCGCTGCGGCGTCATTGGGACTGAAATAGCTTTGTTTACCGGCAAGTCTGTCCTGGCGATAGTCGGTGACACTGGACAGTTCATGCACGACCATCTTTTCTTTGATCAGCGCGATAAACGGCATGAACAACTGTCGGTTCAACCCGTTCTTGTAAAGGTCATCAGGCGGTCGGTTGGATGTTGTGACGATGACAACTCCGGCCGCAAACAATGCTTCGAACAGCCGACCGACGAGCATTGCGTCGGTGATATCGGTGATCTGCATCTCGTCAAAGGCCAGAAAACGCACATCAGCGGCCAGTTTTGCGGCCACAGGTGCGATGGCATCATCGACACCGCGTTTGCGGGCCTCTGTCATTTCGGAATGGACCCATTGCATGAAGGCGTGAAAATGGCGCCGCTGTTTGGGGACTTCGACCAGATCAAAAAGTAGATCCATCAGCATGGATTTGCCACGCCCGACCCCGCCCCACATGTAAAGCCCGCGTGTGGGTTCCGGAGCCTTGCGGAACATTCCGCGTTTAACAGGGGCGGCAAGGGCTGCGCGAACGCGCTCTAGCTCTGGCAGGACGGCCAGTTGGGCGTCGTCTGCACGCAACTTCCCTGCCGAAACGGCAGAACGGTATGCCTCTTGGACTGTCATCAAACCGAGATACCGCGCAGGGCAATCATTGAAAAGAGAGCGCCTTCAATAATGCAATGCCGCCCGCAGCGCCGCGATCAACTGCGGGCCGTGGGTATAGGGAACCGCGTGATCGGCATATGGGACGACTTCCTGACGTACCGCGCGATTCCATTCCGCCAGCCGCCCGATCGCCTGAAGCGGAATGATCTTGTCCTCGACAGCCCAGATTGCGACCACCGGGATGCCTTTGCGTCCAAGCTGGCGGTGCTCTTGTTCTTGGGTTTCATTCAACATGCCCCGCCTGCTAGCCAGTAGCGACGGCAGATAGCCGCGGCGGGTCAGTTCGCGACGCTGTGCACGCAGCACTTTGTCGACGTCTTTTGTCTGGCCACGTTGCGGGATTGCACGCTTGATACGACCCTCTGCAAACATGCCTTGGACCCATTCACCTAACAGCGGAGTGCGCCTGCAAAACCGCGAAAACCGGCTTTCATTGGTTGCCCCACCGCCGGTCGCAATCAAGATCACTGGCTTGATA
>CBDTYC010000039.1:0-13462 GCA_965364495.1 uncultured Yoonia sp.
GATTGTCATGATCGCCAAGCCAGCAATCGGGATCAGCTGCGCGGCCTTGTTATCGAGCGTCTTGAGCTCTGGCTCGATCCCGTCGGGATGGGGTTTCCAGAACGCCTCTGCCCAGATTTTTGTCATTGAATAGATTGTCATCAAACCAACGGCGAGCGCGATGAAGGCAACAAACCACATCTCGATATCCAAGGTCGCTTTGACGATGATGTACTTTGCCCAAAACCCCGACAGCGGCGGAAAACCGGCCAGCGAAAAGGCGGGGATCAGGAACAGGATCGCAAGGAAGGGTGCAGATTTGTAGAGACCACCAATTCTGTAAACTTCGGTGCTGCCGGTCAGCCGCTGTGCGACGCCAGCAATCAGGAACAGGTTGGCTTTGACGATGATGTGGTGCACCAGATAGAACACGGCCCCCACCAATGCCAGCGGCGTCATCAGCGCAAGTCCAAGGATCATGTAGCCGATCTGGCTGATGATGTGGAATGACAGGATCTTGCGGAAATCCGACTGTGCCGCAGCACCCAGAACACCGACAACCATCGTCAAACATGCCACCCAGAGAAGCACCGTATGGGTGAACCCGATGTCGTGGTCAAACACCATCGTAAACATCCGGATCAGCGCGTAGACGCCCACCTTTGTCAACAAGCCCGCAAACACGGCCGAGACCGAAAAGCTGGGCGTGTGGTAGGCCGCTGGAAGCCAGAAAAACAGCGGGAATACTGCCGCTTTGACGCCGAAGGCGACCATGAACATCATTGCCACGACAGTCAGCAGCCCCTGGTTTTCGACCTCTTCGACTTTGATTGAAAGGTCGGCAAAGTTCAGCGTACCGGTCAGACCGTAAAGCAAGCCTATTCCGGTCAGGAACAGAATTGTCGAGATCAGGTTAAGGGCTACGTATTTCACGCCGCCATCAATCTGTTCCTTGCCCCCGTTCAGGATCAACAGGCCGAAAGATGCAATCAACATCACCTCGAACCAGACATAGAGGTTGAACAGGTCGCCTGTCAGGAACGCGCCGGTTACACCCGCAAGCAAGATCTGGAAAAGCGCGTGATAGCCCAGTTTTTCCTGCCGTTCCGTGATGTCGCCCAAGGCGTAGATCGCTACGGCAAAACCTGTGATTGCCGTGATCAACACCATGACAGCGGACAACAGGTCCGCAACCAGCGTGATCCCGAATGGTGCGGGCCAATTGCCCATCTGCCCTGCAAGGACGCCCGCATCCAGCACCACCACCATAAGTGCTGAGGCGGCAGCCAGCCCCAAGCCAGAGCCGATAATCGACACCCAACGCCCCAGCGCGGCGCTGCGCATCAAGAACGCGATAATCGCGGCTGCGAAAGGGATGATTAGTGGAAGGGAAAGATACCAGCTCATTGTATTTATTATTCTTTTGGTTCAGCGACGCGCATTTCGTCGGTATTGAGGGTGCCAAGGGTTTGATAGGCGCGGAATGCAAGGATCAGGGCAAAGGCAAACAGGCCGAAGCCGATCACAATCGCCGTCAGGACCAATGCTTGGGGCAGGGCGTTTGCGACCAGACCAATCGGCGCATCGGCCCCGTCAGGCACCAGCGGCGGCGCACCTGGTGTCAAACGTCCGGCGACAAAGATCGTCAGGTTCGCCGCGTTTGAAAGCAGGATCAGGCCAAACAGAAACCGCAGCAGATTGCGTGCAAGCATCAAGTAAACGGCGGCGGCGACAAGAACGCCGATCAAAAGCGATAAGAGCTGTTCCATTACACGGCCTCTTCGAGTGCGAAGGTGATCGACAAGACTGCCCCCAGAACCACCAGATAGACGCCGATATCAAAAACCAGCACCGTTGAAACCGGCAGCCCCTTGGTGTCATCAGTCGCACCAAGGAAAAGCCACTGGCCGGTAAAGAACGCATCGCCCCACAGCATGGCGATGACACCAGCAAGCAAGGCAATGCCCAAACCGGCACCTGCAATGCTGGCAGGATCAAACCGCAAAGCCTTGCGCGCATCAGAGGTGCCACAAGCGATTGCATAGACAACAAAGCCTGTGGCGGCGATCAGCCCGCCGATAAACCCGCCGCCGGGGGCGTTATGGCCGCGCAACATCATAAAGGCCGAAAAAACCAGCAGCAGCACGGCCAAGACCCGCGCCCCTGCGATCAGGATAATTGAATTCACGGCTTGTCCTCCTCTGGTTTGCTTTTGAGCAAGGCAAAGATGCTGATGGCCGCGATCAAGACGACTGCGATTTCGCCAAATGTATCCAACGCGCGGAAATCGACGAGGATGACGTTCACGATGTTCTGGCCATAAGCCTCTGGCCAGCTTGCGGTTTCAAAGAAAGTGGTCAGTTCACGGTCGATGGGACCAGTGGTGACTTTCATCAGGATAATTGTTGTCACAATGCCGAACCCGATCGCGAGGATCGCGTCAAAGGCCCGCTCTCTGAGCCGTTCTTTTTCCAGCGACGGCAGCTTGAGGGCGGCGGCAGCGAACAGGACAACCACCAGTGTTTCGACCAGAAGTTGCGTGATCGCGACGTCAGGTGCGCTATACAGAATAAAGATCATCGCCATGCCGATGCCGACGACGCCAAGCCCGGCAATCGCCGTGATCCGCGAGTTCGTGACGACTGTCAAACCTGCGCCCAGCAAAACAAGCAGGACAACCAGCCAATCCCACAGGGCGATGTCAGGCCAGCCAACGGTGGGAATGCCGCTCGTGCGCGCAAACAATGTGACGCCCATGACAGCCAAAGCCGTGCCAAAGGTCACCAGCATATAATGACGCAAAACACCTGTCTGGATCATGCGGGTCAGCGACTTTGAACCCGAGGCGATACCAGCCATCAACTTGTCCCAGCCGTTGTCGAAACGCGGGGCAGCTTCGGTCATGCGGATCAAAACGGCGCGCAAGCGCAACTTGCCATAGTAGATGGAGAAGCCCAAAACAAAGGTCGCAATGCTAAGAAATAGTGGCAGGTTCACACCGGCCCAAAGCTTGAGTTCTTTTGCGGGTTCAGTACCACCCGAGATCGCAGCAACCATTGGGTTAACCAGTGTGGTTGCAAGGACATCGGGGAAAATACCAAAGAAGGCACCCATAACGGCAAGAATGACCGGACCGGCAAGCATCGGCCATGGGGCCTCTTGGACGTTGGGAATTGGCTTGCCGGACTTGCTCCAGAACGGGCGGAACGACACGATACCTGCAATCGCGACCATCAGGGCGCTGGCGATCAGGAAAGCGCCCGCCACAAAGATCGGCTCTGACGCGACAGCAATTGCGCCTGCATATTTCAGTTCTTTCCCGATAAAGCCAAGGAAAGGCGGGAACCCTGCCATCGACAGCGCCGCGATTGCGGCAGCAATGGCCGTGACGGGCATTGCACGGGCCATGCCGAACAGTTTGTCGGCATCGCGGGTTCCGGTCTGTGCGTCCAGAATGCCGACGATCAGGAACAAAGCAGCCTTGTAGAGTGAGTGCACAATCAAAAAGGTGGCGGCTGCGGTGATTGTATATCCGCTTTCATTGCCCAAAAGCAGCGTCAGCGCACCCAAGGCCATGAGTGTCGTATAGGCCAACGCCAACTTGAGATCAGTCTGACGCAGCGCCATCACAGAGGCAAAAACCATCGTAACCGCGCCCGCAATCGTCAACGTCCACAACCACATATCTGTACCGCTGAGTGACGGATGCGTGCGGGCCATCAGATAGACACCGGCCTTGACCATTGTGGCCGAGTGCAAATAGGCGCTTACCGGGGTAGGGGCCGCCATCGCGTTGGGCAGCCAGAAGTGAAACGGCATCTGTGCCGACTTGGTGAATGCGCCTGCAAGAACCAGCATCAAGATCGGCAGGTACATCACGCTTTGGGTCAGGATGCCGGGCATCCTGTTGATTTCCGACATCTCGAATGTGCCTGCGGTTGTGCCGATCAGTATAATACCTGCAAGCAAAGCCAAGCCGCCCACACCTGTCATCATCAACGCTTGCAGCGCCGAGCGCCGCGCCTTGATTGTATCGTGATCGAATCCGATCAACCGATAGGACGTGATTGTTGTCAGCTCCCAAAATACGAATAGAATCAGAAGGTTGTCTGATAGCACCAGTCCGGTCATGGCCAACATGAAACTGGTCAGGAACAACGAGAACCGTGCTTGATGAACATGACCAGCCAGATAGCGGGCAGAATAGAGCATGACCAAGGCGCCAATGCCGGTAATCAGCAACACAAATGTCAGGCTCAGGCCGTCGATGTAGAAACTGAAGTTGACACCAAGGCTGGGAACCCACGCCCATACAAAGCGCAGCGTTTCGCCTGCGGCAATGACGGGGATCAACTGCGCAAACCAGACAAACAAACTGCCGGCTATGAACACAGGGGTCAAGCCAGCGGGTGTGATCCAGCGGGTAGGTGAAGAAGTATCCAAGGTGAATTTCCGGTCAGATTATGAGGCCGCAGGTCAATAGGGGCTTGCGAACAAGACGTTGGTGTTATGAGGCTCGGCAAATTGGAGGCATGCGCTGGCATGGCCACCTTCAGAGTGCCTTTTCGGATTATTCGTCCATCGCATCATTCGTCCCCCCTGTGACATCCGATCAGATGCCGTCAGTTTTGATTGTTGGGGTTCATGTAGCTGTCTTGATGCTATATGAAAGGCAATGATATTGTAAAACTTGATAGGAAAAACCTATCGACTTAGGTGCCCGATGAAAAACACGCCCAGCATCCGTCAACTTCGTTATTTGGTCGCCTTGTCCGAAGCCCGTCACTTCCGCAAAGCGGCCGAGGCGATGGGGATCAGCCAGCCCTCGCTGAGTTTGCAGATCAGCAACCTGGAAGACTTGCTTGGCGTCTTGTTGGTCGAGCGCGGTCGCGGACCGGTCACACTGACGCCCGAAGGGCGCGAAGTTCTGGCGCGCGCTGCCCGTATTGTGGACGAAGTGCATGGTATTATTGACTTAACGGCGTCCCTTAAGACTGGGCTGGGCGGTACAATCCGATTGGGAACAACACCGACCATAGGTCCGTACCTGATGCCATATGTGGTCGAACGACTGCATATGCGCTATCCCGATCTACGTCTTTATATCCGCGAAGTGGCCCCGCGTGACCTGCGTGGCGAGTTGTTGATGGGCCGGCTTGACGTGATCCTGACGCAGTTGCCCGAAGGGGGTGGTGACCTGACAACACGGCGGCTATTTCGCGAACCGTTGTTGCTGGCCATGCCTGACGATCACCCGCTTGCTGGACGTGATGACGTGACCGAGGCTGATCTGGCAGACCTGAATGTGCTGTCGCTTGGGCCGGATTACGCTTTGCACGATCAGATTGCGGCGCTTTGCCATCAGCACGGCGCGATTATTGCACGTGATTACGAAGGCACCAGCCTTGACGCGATCCGGCAAATGGTTGGGATGGGGATGGGGGTCGCCTTTCTGCCAAGGCTTTATGCACGATCCGAGATTGATAGTCGCTCTAGCAATGTTGTCGTAAAACCGTTCCGGCGCAGCACGGTCATGCGGTCGATCGGGATGGTGTGGCGCACTGCCTCTAGTCCAGTGATGTTTGACCGCTTGTCCGACATCATCAAAGAGGCGTCACGCCAACATCTTCAGATCGGCAAATCGCCTGTTATCTTTGACTAGATGCTCTGAAATGAAAAAGACGCCTCTTGGGCGCCTTTGTTTGTCTGTCTTTATCCGCGCCAACTGCGGATCGGGCCGCAGTCCATATGCACAAAGTTCGACCGCCCATATCGACCAACACCTCCTGCGCGGCAGGCAAGAGCGGCGGCTGACATCTGGGCAGTAGACCGTGACGTGAGCCGCAGATCGGCAGCTTGTCCGCGCATGTGCAAGGAATTGCGGGCAACACCACGCGAGCTTGAACTAAGCATCTGGTTCGTGCGCGGAGAGCGGTAGCCGGACAGCAACAAATAGGGTTCTGTCGTGTCCATCAAATTCAACGCAGCCGACATGATGTCAATCGTACGCAGGTCCATCTGGACAGCTTCACCTGTGCGCCAGTCACGCATGTGCATGTTTATCTCGCGCACCGCTTCGCCGATATATTCGCCGTCTATCCAGTAGATCGTATTCAGGCGTTCACCGGTTCGACCAGAGTGCATCGCGATTCGGCGGACATCGCCGGCACCGCGCAAAAACCCTGCGGCATTCGAATAGGTCGGGGTTGCCACAACAGCAGTCGCTGCAAAAGCGCCCAGTAATCCGCGCCGGGTAATCCCAGAGGAGGTCTTTTTAATCATTTGCTTAGCGCCTGTCCCGTCGCTCGACTTGTATCGCTTTACAGCGATTTGTTTGCCATCATCTCCCCAGATGTGGGCGTTGTATGGCATATTTTGATTCGATCACCAAGAACAGATTGCCGATTATTACTTAACAAGAATGAAATTGGCGAAAATTTGCGCACCGGGCCAAGTGCGACATCTGCGCCACAGGCAGAGCGGGGCAATGGCGCAACACTTCACATCAGGCCACCGTTTATCGCGTCATTGTTAATAGACATGCAATTTTGGTCCGATATGCATGGCCCTAAGTAAAAGAGCGCCGCTTTTGTTGGCCCTCTCATCTATTAAAGGGATCATTTACTGATGTCGGTTTTTCGCGTTTCGCTGCGTTCTTTCAAGCAATCCATGGCCTACGTTGCTGTCAGTTTCGTTCTGATCTTTGCATCGGTGTCATACGCGCAGGCACAAGACGCAGCATTCCGTCAGGCCGTTGCACAGGCCGTCGCCGGTGATCGTGATCTTGCGGCTTTTTACAGCGAGCGGAATTTTGAAGGTATCTGGAGCGCATCAGGCGACCGTAGCCGCCGCGCGGCCATCAAGGCTGCGTTTGATGCCGCGGCTGATCATGGATTGCCCGCTGACCGTTATGACGCTGACGATCTGATTGCGCGCTTGGAATCTGCCACATCGCCGGAAATGCAGGGCCGCCTTGAAGTGGCACTCAGCCGTCAGTTTCTTGATTATGCGCGCGATATCCAGACCGGCATGATTACCCCCCAGCGGGTTGACCCAGCTATCCACCGCCAAGTGCCGTATCGGTCACCTGTCAGCACCATCCGTGCGTTTTCCCAATCCAGTCCCGCCGCGTTCCTGCGCGCACTTCCACCAAGTGCGCCAGAATACGGGCGTTTGATGAATGAAAAGGCCCAGATGGAGCGGCTTCTGGCCGCCGGTGGCTGGGGTCCGACTGTGCCGGGTGGCAAACTTGAACGGGGTGCAAGCGGTGCGGCCGTTGTTGCATTGCGCAACCGTCTGACCGCGATGGGGTTCATGTCGGCATCGAACACGCAAACCTATGATGATGCGATATTCAACGCGGTCCAGCAGTTTCAACTGGCGCACGGGCTGGCGACCGACGGGACAGCCGGCACTGGCACATTGGCCGAAATCAACACATCCCCGGAGCGGCGCCTGCAATCCATCATTGTCGCAATGGAGCGTGAACGCTGGATCAACCGCCCGCGCGGCCAGCGCCATATCTGGGTTAACCTCACCGATTTCACAGCCAAGATTATTGATAACGGGGTCGAGACATTCTCGACACGCTCGGTCGTTGGTGCCCGTGATCGGGATCGCGTCACGCCAGAGTTTTCCGATGTTATGGAATTCATGGTCATCAACCCAAGCTGGTATGTCCCCCGTTCCATCATCACCAAGGAGTTCCTGCCGCAGCTTCAGGGTAACCCCAACGCTGTGAACAATCTGATCATGACGGACAGTTCAGGGCGCGTTGTCGACCGGACGACCGTCGATTTTGGCAGCTTCACAGAAGAGACTTTTCCGTTCTCCATGCGTGAGCCCCCAAACCAGGGAAATGCACTGGGTCTGGTGAAATTCATGTTCCCCAACCGTCACAATATCTATCTACATGACACGCCTTCAAAAAGCCTGTTTGGACGCGAGGTGCGCGCCTTTAGCCATGGCTGCATCCGCTTGGCAGACCCGTTTGATTTCGCCTATGCCTTGTTGGCAAAGCAGAACAGCAATCCACAAGAGTTCTTCCAGTCAAACCTGCGGTCTGGTGTCGAGCGTCGGATTGATCTTGTCGATCCGGTACCTGTGCACCTTGTTTATCGCACTGCCTATACGCAGGCCGACGGCCGGATGCAGTACCGCCGTGATATCTACCGTCGTGACGAACGTATCTGGAATGCACTCGCGCGCGAAGGGGTGGCTCTTCGGGCTATTCGCGGCTAAATCTGGTCTCGGAATTTGATCCGAGGGCATGATGGCACATTCAGTAAAAGACATCGCAGCGGCGCTGGGGGCACAAGCCTTTGGCGCCGTTGATCTTTTGATAGAAGGCGCGTCAGAGCCAGCGACCGCGACGGCCACAGACCTCGCATTGGCGATGACACCGGCTTACGGCGATGCCCTTGCGCTTGGTGCGGCCAAGGCCGCTGTCGTCTGGCAAGGCGCGGATTGGGAGGCAATGGGTCTCAAAGCTGCGATTATTGCGCCACGTGCCCGTCTTGCTATGGCGGGTCTAACGCAGATGCTGGATCAGCCATTGCCGGCTGGTGGTATCAGTCAACATGCGGCAATTGATCCGTCAGCGCGGCTTGGGCGTGATGTCCGTGTTGGCCCGTTTGCCGTGATCGGCGCGGATGCGGTGATTGGTGACGGGACGTGGATCGGCGACCACGTCAGCATTGCGGCGGGTGTTGTCATTGGCGCAAGCTGTCAGATTCATGCGGGTGTGCGGCTGCAACGCGGGACGCGGCTTGGCGCGCGGGTGATCCTGCAACCCAATGTGGCGATCGGTGGTGACGGGTTTTCTTTTGTAACGGCAGAGCCTTCAAACGTCGAACTTGCGCGTGAGACACTGGGCGAGGGCGCGTTGTCCGCCCCCACAGACCCGCGATGGCACCGCATCCACTCGCTGGGTGGTGTGGTGGTCTGCGACGACGTTGAAGTGGGCGCCAACTCTTGCATCGATGCAGGGACGATCCGACCGACACGCGTAGGCGAGGGCACCAAGATCGATAGCCTTGTGCAGGTAGGTCATAACGTCATTGTCGGTACGCATTGCTTGCTGTGCGCACAGGCTGGCGTTGCAGGATCGACCGTGATTGGCGACAGGGTTGTCGTTGGTGGCCAGGCTGGTGTGGCAGATCACCTCAAGATCGGTGATGATGTTGTCCTAGGCGGCGGCAGTGTCGTTTTGTCGAATGTGCCGGCAGGGCGTGTGATGATGGGCTATCCGGCTACCAAAATGCAGACCCACATCGAAGGCTACAAGGCGCTGCGGCGCTTGCCGCGTACGTTGCGCGATCTGGCAAAGCGATCATAGACCGTTCCCAAACGCCGCAAGGTCCACTACATGCACCTCTAAACGGGATCGGCAAACAAGTTAGGCGATGTGAGATGAGTATCAAAGACCAAGTGATCGCAATCATTGCAGAGCAGGCAATGTTGGAACCTTCCGACATTCGTTTGGACAATACCCTTGCCGATATCGGCATTGATAGCCTCGGGCTGGTGGAAAGCATTTTCGCAATCGAAGAAAGCTTCGAGATCACGGTACCTTTCAACGCCAATAATCCGACCGAAAGCGAATTTGACATATCGTCGGTCGCCGCAATCATTGCAGCGGTCGAAAAGCTCAAGGCAGAGCAGGCGTCCTAGATGAACCGTGTTGTCATCACCGGCGCGGGGACGATCAATCCCTTGGGTGCAAATGTCGCCGCCACGATGGAAGCCATGCGCGAAGGCCGCTGCGGCATTGGCCCGCTTGATATTCCTGACGTGGACCGGTTGTCGATCCAGATTGGCGGACAGGTCCGGAACTACGATGAAACCGCCCATTTCAACCGACAGCAGATCGCTCTTTATGACCGGTTTACGCAGTTCACACTGCTCGCGGCCCGCGAGGCGATCGGGCAATCAGGGCTGACGTTTTCGGGTGAATTGGCTGATCAGTCCGGCGTTGTTCTTGGAACGTCGGGGGGCGGGCTGAATACGCAGGACGAGAACTATCGCGCGGTCTACGCAGAAGGCAAAAACCGCGTGCATCCATTCATTGTGCCCAAGCTGATGAACAACGCCGCCGCGTGCCATGTGTCGATGGAATGGAAGCTGCGCGGACCATCTTTCACCGTTGCTACCGCCTGTGCGTCGTCAAACCATGCAATGGGACAAGCGTTCAATATGGTGCGCAGTGGCATGGCGAAGGTGATGGTCACCGGCGGCTCCGAGGCGATGCTGTGTTTTGGGGGCATTAAGGCTTGGGAAGGATTGCGCGTGATGTCCAAAGACGCCTGCCGTCCGTTTTCAGCGACCCGCAATGGCATGGTGCAGGGCGAAGGTGCAGGGGTTTACGTTTTTGAGGATTACGAACACGCCAAGGCCCGCGGCGCCGAAATATTGTGCGAAGTGATCGGCTTTGCGATGACGTCTGATGCCTCTGATATTGTGATGCCTTCGAAACAAGGGGCGGCACGCACGATTGCAGGTGCCGTGAGGGATGCCAAGCTGAACAAGGAAGAAGTCGGCTATATCAACGCACATGGTACGGGCACAGCGGCGAACGACAAAACCGAATGTGCTGCGGTGGCAGATGTGTTCGGCCATCATGCGGACAAGCTGATGATATCCTCGACAAAATCCATGCATGGTCATTTGATCGGAGGCACTGGCGCGGTCGAACTCTTGGCCTGCATTATGGCGCTGCGCGACGGGATCATCGCGCCGACAATCGGCTACGAAGACCCCGATCCGGAATGCGCGCTGGATGTGGTGCCAAACGAAGCCCGCGAAGCGACGGTTCAGGTGGCGCTGACCAATGCGTTTGCTTTCGGCGGGTTGAATGCAGTGCTTGCTTTACGCAAGCACTGACGTTGCGTTAGCGACTGCCGCTTGCGTTATCGTAACCGGCTGTAAACCCTGTCAAAGAGACCGCAAGAACGACTTCCTGGGTCGGTGCAGCGGCAGGTACGATGCGGACGCTCGCTTCGATGCCGCGCTTGAGTTCGTCAATTTCGGCTTGGGTAAAGCCGATACGGGCGACGCAGCCTGCGCGATTGCAAAAGTTGAAAGGATAGCGCCGCGCGTTTTGACCATCTACTGCGATAGTGATTTGCTGGGTCAAAAGAGTTTCAAGCGGAACAACGACAGTTGCACCTGCGACGGCCTGACCACCTTCGGGCAGTTGGAATATGTTGAACTCTGCAACAGATGCCCCTTCCTCATTGACCAACAATTGATAGAGGTTGCAGCGATCACGTTCTCCTTCTGCGGCTTTGATACAGCGCAATGCCCAGTCACCGAATTCGGATGCGATATAGACGTCACCCTCTTGTGGACCCACGGGCTCACCAAGCGCAAGCCCATCGTCAGGCGCTGTTTCGGTCTCTTGGGCAATCGCGACAGAGGCCTGAACAACGAAGGTTGCAAGGCAAAGCCATTTTAGAAAGTAGCGCATAAGGGATCTATCCTATTTAACAGTCAAAAGCGATTTAACACGGGCGCGGTGTGCTGTCAGTGCCAAAACTAGGGGGTTTGGCCATCTTCCGCTCACTTTTGCGAGGGGTCAAAAAAGAAGAAGGGTCCCCGAAAGGACCCTGCTTCAAATTCTCCCTGCCGGACTCTGCCGACTTATTCCGTGCACGCTACGAGAAGCAAACGAACCCGTCAACACACTTTTTCAACGTCTGCGTGACGCAGATCGCCGCAGTTCACATACCCAAAAAAGCCGTGCCCGAAGGCACGGCAAGTCTAACAGGGAGGAATTACGCCACTCCAGGGAACGGCGTGCTTTAGACTGGCATGCAATGGTTAAAAATGTATTTTGGACCAACCAAAAAGTAAGGACGATCCCATGTCAGAAACGATTTTTGTCGGTGGTGGTGGCGAAGACTACGGCGTCGCCCAAACACTTTTGCTGGACAAGGCGAACCGGCACGGTCTGATTGCGGGCGCGACTGGCACAGGCAAAACAGTCACGCTGCAGATTCTCGCCGAAGGTTTTTCGGCCGCTGGCGTGCCTGTTTTCTTATCGGACGTTAAAGGCGACCTTTCGGGTCTCGCGGTTAGTGGCTCGTCCGATTTCAAACTGCACGAACCATTTATGTCGCGTGCAGAGACGATTGGCCTTGATCTGCAATATGATAGTTTTCCGGTGACATTCTGGGACTTGTTCGGCGAAAAGGGGCACCCGATCCGCGCCACAGTCGCTGAAATGGGGCCATTGTTGCTGGCGCGATTGATGGACTTGACCGACGTACAAGAGGGCGTCTTGAATGTTGCATTCCGTGTGGCCGATGAAGAAGGCCTGCCGTTGCTCGACCTCAAGGATTTGCAAGCTTTGCTGGTGTGGGTCGGTCAGAACGCCAAAGACCTATCGTTGCGCTATGGCAATGTGGCGTCGTCGTCCGTCGGGGCGATCCAGCGTCAATTGCTGGTGCTGGAAAATCAAGGTGGCACTGCGCTATTTGGCGAACCCGCCCTCGATCTGTCAGACATGATGCGCACCCGCGACGGGATGGGCGAAATCAACATCTTGGCCGCCGACCAGCTGATGGGTAGTCCGCGACTTTATGCGACGTTCTTATTGTGGTTGCTGTCAGAGTTGTTCGAGGAATTGCCAGAGGTCGGTAACCCCGACAAACCCAAGCTGGTGTTCTTTTTCGACGAGGCGCATCTGCTGTTTGACGATGCCCCCAAAGCATTGGTGGACAAGGTCGAACAGGTCGCCCGCCTGATCCGATCAAAAGGGGTCGGGGTTTACTTTGTGACCCAGAACCCCGGTGATATCCCCGAGGACGTGCTGGGCCAACTTGGCAACCGGGTACAGCATGCGTTGCGGGCTTTCACGGCCAAGGACCGCAAAGAACTGAAAACAGCCGCTGAAACCTATCGCGACAATCCCGCGTTTGATACGGCTGCGGCGATCCAAGAGGTAGGCACCGGCGAAGCCGTGACGTCTTTCCTTGATCGCAAGGGGATTCCTGCGGTTGTTGAACGGACCTTGATCCGGCCACCATCGTCGCAACTGGGTCCGATTGATGACAAGACGCGCAAGATCATCATGCAGGCCTCTGATATGGCTGGGAAATATGACAAGACGGTCGATCGTGACAGCGCGTTTGAAATGCTGAAAGGACGTGCCGAAGCCGCCGCATTGGCCGCAGCAAAGGCAGAAGACAAAGAAGAACGGTTGGAAGCGAAAGAGCGCGAGTTCAAGGCGGCGCGTCGATATGACGGCGGTCGGGCAGGGAAATCCACATCACGACGTTCTTCCGGAAGTAGCAGCTTTGGCGGTGCGCTGGCGTCAGTCGTCGCCAAAGAACTAAAAGGCACGACAGGAAGGCGTATCGTGCGTGGCATCTTGGGTGGACTGTTCAAGGGACGGTAGGGTGACTAGGGATGGCGAATGTCACGCTGCGGCGGTGCAGCTCGGCGAGCAGGCGCTCCTTGATCTCGAGGTCGAACTCGAGGG
>CBDTYC010000040.1:0-13399 GCA_965364495.1 uncultured Yoonia sp.
ACCCCTTATGTTGGTGGTGGCATCGGTTTCGCCATTCCCCATGTCGAGGTCGAATCCGCAGGCGGTAGCACGATCGGTTACGCCATTACGGGCGGCGCTGTCCGCTGGACAGCCGGGGCAAGCTATGCGCTGACAGACACGTGGGGCGTTTTCGCAGAGTACCAAGGCACCTATTCACAGCACGACATGGAATTGGACAACGGTGGCGCACTTGAGACAGCATTGATTACCAACGCCCTGAACGTTGGTGTCAGTTACGCGTTCTAGGCAACCTTCAACAACGCAATTGGTGGTGCTTGCGATCAGCCGCATGCACCCCCTAATTTTGTCTACATTACGCTAGCTGAACTTATTGTTCTTGGGGAAACCATAAGGCGGGCGTTTACCTACACCTGCACGCGCGGCTTTCCACTCTGACATATCGGCTTCGGTACGGGTTTTGCCGCCGCCCATTTGCCATGACAGGCCATCGTCCCATTGGAACGTCGTCAGGTCAGCCAATCCACCGTCCAGTTCCAGTGTCCCCTGACGTCCGGCAGCTTTTTTGTATTTCTGGATACGCACACCTTTGCCACGGCCCATTTCAGGCAATTCGCTGACATCGAACACCAGCAGTTTCGCGTTTTCGGACACGACAGCAACGTGATCGCCCGCGATGCGGTGGCAGACTTTGGCGACAGTGTCTTTGACGTTCAAGACCTGCTTGCCCGTGCGTGTCTGGGCCAGCACTTCGTCTTCGGGCACAACAAAACCATTGCCCTCGGCCGAGGCTACAAGCAGCTTCTGACCCGGTTTATGGATCAGCATATCAACGATTTCGACCTCGTTGGGCAAATCGATCATCAGGCGCAGGGGTTCACCCATGCCGCGGCCACCTGGCAGGTTAACCGCACTCACAGTGTAAAAACGGCCATTCGCACCAAAGACCAACAGCTTGTCCGTGGTTTCAGCGTGGAAAATAAACCGTGGCGCATCGCCGTCTTTGAATTTCAATTCGCGGTTCAGATCGATGTGACCAGTCATCGCACGGACCCAGCCCATTTGCGAGCAAACCACCGTGATCGGCTCGCGCTCGATCATCGCCTCTAGCGGCACCTCAACGATTTCGGCAGCTTCGGCAAATTGCGTGCGTCGCGCGCCGCCAACACTGTCACGGCCGAAAATTTTGCGGGTTTCGCGTAGCTGTTCAGCAATCTTGGCCCACTGCAAATCATCGCTTTCCAGCAAATCCTCGATGCCGGCACGTTCGGCCATCAAAGCATCGCGTTCAGCGACCAATTCCAGTTCTTCCAAGCGGCGCAAGCTGCGCAGACGCATGTTCAAGATTGCCTCTGCCTGAACTTCCGACAGGGACACTTCTGGATCTGCACCTGCCACGATCGGCGAGGCGTAGTCTGCTTCTGAGGTCGCACGCACATGCGCCTTGGACCAATCTTCGATCATCAAGGCCTGTTTTGGGTCGTCGTCATAGCGGATAATGTCGATCACGCGATCCAGATGCAGAAAGGCAATGATAAAGCCCTCAAGCACCTCAAGGCGATGGTCGATTTTCTCTAGCCGGTACTTGCTGCGGCGCACCAGCACTTCACGGCGGTGATCAAGGAATGCGCGCAGCACTTCCTTGAGCGAACAAACCTTGGGGGTCAGCCCGTCAATCAACACGTTCATGTTCAGGCTAAAGCGCGTTTCCAGATCAGAGTTGCGGAACAACATCCCCATCATCACTTCTGGATCGACGGTTTTGGCGCGCGGCTCTAGCACGACGCGAATGTCCTCGGCGCTTTCGTCGCGGACATCTGCCAGCAGCGGGACTTTCTTCAGCTGGATGACCTCTGCCAGCTTTTCGATCAGTTTGGATTTCTGCACCTGATAAGGAATTTCGGTCACGACAACCTGCCATTGACCACGGCCAAGATCTTCGACCTCCCATTTGGCACGAAGACGGAATGCGCCGCGGCCTATCCGGTAGGCCTCGGCGATATTCTCGGCGGGTTCAACAATGGTGCCACCCGTCGGAAAATCTGGTCCGGGGATGTAGTTCAACAAGGTATCGTCGCGCGCATCCGGTGACTTGATCAGGTGCAAGCACGCGTCAATCAATTCATGCAGGTTATGGGGCGGGATATTCGTGGCCATCCCTACAGCAATCCCGGTCGAGCCATTGGCCAACAGGTTCGGGAAGGTCGCGGGCAAGACTGCAGGTTCGGTTAGTCGGCCATCGTAGTTGTCGCGAAAATCGACCGAATCTTCTGACAATCCCTCAAGCAACGCCTCGGCGGCGGCAGTCATTCTTGCTTCGGTGTAACGGGATGCAGCAGGGTTATCGCCGTCGATGTTGCCAAAGTTGCCTTGGCCGTCAACCAGCGGATAGCGCACATTGAAGTCCTGCGCCAATCGCGCCATCGCGTCATAGATCGCGGCATCGCCGTGCGGGTGAAAGTCACCCATTGTGTCACCACTGATCTTGGCAGACTTCAGAAACCCGCCCGTCGGCGACAGGCGCAACCGCGACATCGCATAAAGAATGCGACGGTGCACGGGCTTGAGACCGTCACGCGCATCTGGCAGCGCACGGTGCATAATCGTGGACAGCGCATAGGTCAGATAGCGGTCGCCAATTGCGCGGCGCAGCGTTTCGGTTACGTCGTTTGGGCCAAGGCCTGTGTCAATGTCATCACTCATGCTGTCGGGTTTAGCCGTCTGCATTTGTGGCGTAAAGCGGCGAATATTCCCCGTTCTTTCCTGTGACACCTATTGTCTAAGCAAGATGTTCAATTGTTAACGAGTAACTTGCTTTTCCGGGGGACGCCGCCATGCCCAAACTTATCGCATTCAGCTGTTTCATGTTGTTCTGGGTCTTTTATGAAATCTCGGGCGGAAGTGACTTTGCCCCCCGCGAACGTGTTGTCGTTTCACAATCCCCGTTTTCACAAAGCACCCGCAGCAAGGCGGCAAATCCCGCGAAATACCACGCCGATGTTGTCATCTCCGCAGCCTATGAACCCGTTATCACAACGCCTCTGGACATCGAGACGCCGGAAGAGAACGCACCGCATATGCCGGAAGGCACGGTCATAGACGTGGCAGCCGCTGTACCTGCCCCATCGGTGCATAAACTGCACATCGTCGATGCAAACCGTGTGAATTTGCGCGAAGGCCCAAGCACAACACATCGCATTCTAGAAACTGTTTCGCGCGGCAGTGCCGCCGAAGTCATCAGTTTGAATGGTGATGGCTGGGCGCAGATCCGCCTGACCGGCAGCGGTCAAATGGGCTGGATGGCGACACGGCTGCTTTCCGAGGGCTAAGCCCCTTGCCCACAGCTTTGCTTGGTGCAACAGATGCGGGATGACACAGAAATCCATCCTCATTACCGGATGCTCTTCCGGAATTGGCCTTGATGCAGCGCGTGGTTTGCGGGACGCGGGGTGGCGGGTTTTCGCGAGTTGCCGCAAAGCCCAAGACTGCGCACGACTGATTGCAGAAGGGTTTGAAAGTCCGCGGATCGACTACACTGACGCAGAAAGCATGGTGAACGGGCTTGCCGAAACGCTCGAGGCGACTGGCGGCACATTGGACGCCCTTTATAACAACGGGGCATATGCCTGTCCCGGTCCGGTTGAAGATCTGCCGGTTGGCGCGCTGCGCGAAAATTTTGAAACCAACCTTTTTGGGCTGCATGAACTGACGCGGATGGTCATTCCCGTGATGCGTGCGCAAGGGCATGGGCGGATTATCAATTGCTCGTCCGTCTTGGGATTTGTGGGATACAAGTGGCGCGGGTCATATGTGGCCACAAAATTTGCTCTGGAGGGTCTGACGGATGTTCTGCGCCTTGAAATGGCCGACATTGGCATCAAAGTCATCCTGATCGAACCCGGTCCGATAACGTCGGAATTTCGCAATAACACCATCCCGCATCTTGAAAAATGGATAGATTGGAAGGGGTCAGCGCAGCGCGAAGCATTCCAACACGAACTGGACCGGCTATACAAAGAAACTGAACCTTCGAAGTTCGAACTGCCCCCCAGTGCGGTGACCAAAAAACTACTTCATGCGTTAACGTCAGCACGACCCAAGCCAAGATACTTCGTGACAAAACCGACGTATTTCATAGGGTTTCTCAAGCGCATTCTGTCAACGCGGTTGCTGGATGCATTGATTTTGCGCGGCTAAGGGTTTCTTTCATCTTACGGACTGCTACATGCATTAGCATTCGATCAAAGGACGCATACCATGGCAAACGATCCACTTTTTTGGCTTATGACCGTCGCAGTTCTGGCGGTGTTGGGCATTCTTATGCTTGGCATTGGCTCTTTCGGAAAGGGCGGCGATTGGAATCGCAAGCATGCCAATAAGATCATGCGCTGGCGGATTGGCGCACAAGCCGTTGCCGTCGCTTTGATCATTCTTTTTGTTTATCTGCGCGGCGAGGGAAGCTGATCTGATGGTAGTTCTGAATAAAATCTACACGAAAACTGGCGACTCTGGCGAAACGGCACTGGGCAACGGCAGTCGCGTCGCAAAGCATTCCATGCGGGTGACGTCCTATGGCACCGTGGACGAGACAAATTCAACAGTCGGGATGGCGCGCCTGCATGCAACGGGCGAAATGGATGCGCAGCTTGCGATGATCCAGAACGATCTGTTTGATCTTGGTGCTGACCTGTGCCGTCCGGACATGGAAAAAGACAGCGAAGCAGAATACCCCGTGCTACGCATGACCGAAGCGCAGGTCGAACGGCTTGAGACGCAGATCGACGCGATGACGCAAAAGGTCGAGCCACTGCGCAGTTTCATCCTGCCTGGCGGTTCGGCACTCGCCGCACATCTGCATATCTGCCGCACGGTATCGCGTCGCGCAGAACGTTTGACGGTCGAGTTGGCGACAATGGAATCAGTCAATCCGGCGGCGGTGAAATACCTTAACCGGTTGTCCGATTGGTGTTTTCAGGCAGCCCGTATCGCCAACCAAAATGGCAAGGACGACGTTCTTTGGGTGCCCGGTGCGAACCGCTAAGGCGGTCGCTACGCTTCGATTGCCTTGATCATGTCCACGCGCGTTGCATGGCGGCCACCTTCAAAGCTGGCATGCAAAAACGCGTCAACGATATCCAGCGCCAACCCTTCTGCCACGACACGCGCGCCCAACGACAGCATGTTCGCATCATTATGCTGGCGGATCATGCGGGCAGAGAACGTGTCGGTGCAAACACCGCAACGGATGCCTTTGACCTTGTTGGCCGCCATCATGATACCCTGCCCCGTGCCGCACACGATGATACCCAATTCGCAATCACCGCTGGCAACGCGCTTTGCAGCGGCTTCGCCGTGTTGGGGGTAAGGCGTGCTTTCTGTTGTGACAGGCCCGATATCGACCACATCCCAACCTTGGGCCGCAATATGGCTGGAAATGGCAAGACGCAGGTCAATTGCCGCGTGGTCGCTGGATAAAACAATACGTTTGTTGGCTGACATGATATTTTGAACCTATTGAAGCAAGTTAACGCGTTGCACGCCTGATACCACAGGGCGGCCCTAGGTCCAGCAAGAACGCCCGCGCGCGTCCAAGCTTACGTTTACGTCAAGAACGTGGCGTCCCTAGGCCCTGCCGCGTCGATTTTGCACTGTTTTCATCAAGCTTCGCAGGATAACAACAACCCGAGAAGATAATTGGTCAGATTCTAAGGAGAAGAACGCAGATGAAGGTCCTCGTACCCGTCAAACGCGTGATCGACTATAACGTGAAGGTTCGCGTCAAAGCGGACGGTTCCGGTGTCGATCTTGCAAACGTCAAAATGTCGATGAACCCATTCGATGAAATCGCCGTCGAAGAGGCGATCCGCTTGCGTGAAGCAGGCAAAGTCGAAGAAGTCATCGCCGTATCCGTTGGCGTCAAGCAAAGCCAGGAAACACTGCGTACAGCGCTGGCCATGGGCGCCGATCGTGCCATTCTTGTCGTTGCCACCGATGACGTCCACACCGACATTGAACCATTGGCTGTTGCCAAGATCATTGCGGCAATCGTCAAAGAAGAAGAACCGGGTCTGGTCCTTTGCGGCAAGCAAGCCATCGACAATGATATGAATGCCACCGGCCAGATGATCTCTGCCCTGCTGGGATGGTCACAGGCTACATTCGCATCCGAAGTCAACATTGACGGCGATCACGCCACTGTCACACGCGAAGTTGACGGCGGGTTGCAGACGATCAAGGTCAAGATGCCTACTATCATCACCGTTGACCTGCGCCTGAACGAACCACGCTATGCGTCCCTGCCAAACATCATGAAGGCGAAGAAAAAGCCTTTGGATGAGAAAACGCCTGCGGACTACGGCGTCGATGTCACACCACGCCTGAGCGTCGTAAGCACGACAGAGCCCGAGACACGCAAAGCAGGCATTATCGTTGGCTCGGTTGACGAACTCGTCGAAAAACTCAAAGAAGCGGGGGCTGTATAATGGCTGTACTTCTAATTGGTGAAGTGACCGATGGCGCATTGGCTGTTGATGCGACTGCAAAGGCCGTCATGGCGGTGAAATCGCTTGGCGATGTCACAGTGCTTTGTGCTGGTGCGACGGCAAAAGCCGCGGCTGACGAAGCGGCGAAGATTGACGGTGTATCCAAGGTGCTTTGTGCCGAAGACGCAGCCCTTGGTCACCGCTTGGCTGAACCGACCGCAGATTTGATTGTGTCGCTTGCGGGTGACTACACACATATCGCGGCACCTGGCACTACCGACGCCAAGAACGTGATGCCCCGCGTGGCAGCACTGCTTGACGTGATGGTGATCTCCGAGGTCACTGCCGTGATCGACGCCGACACTTTCGAGCGTCCGATCTACGCAGGTAACGCGATCCAGACTGTCAAATCATCCGATGCGACGAAAGTTATGACAATCCGTACGGCTGGCTTTGACGCGGCAGAGATGGGTGGTTCTGCGGCTGTCGAAACCATCGGTGCAGCTGGCGGTTCCGGTCTGTCCGAGTGGATTGAAGACAAGGTTGCGGCCTCTGACCGTCCGGAACTGACATCTGCGGGTGTTGTTGTTTCTGGTGGTCGTGGTGTTGGATCCGAAGCGGATTTCGCATTGATCGAAGCACTGGCTGACAAACTGAATGCGGCTGTTGGCGCATCACGCGCGGCTGTTGACAGCGGCTATGCACCGAACGACTGGCAAGTTGGCCAGACCGGCAAAGTTGTGGCCCCGGACCTTTATGTCGCTGTCGGTATTTCCGGTGCGATCCAGCACTTGGCTGGCATGAAGGACAGCAAGATCATCGTGGCAATCAACAAAGACGAAGAAGCACCGATCTTCCAGGTTGCGGACTTCGGCCTTGTTGCTGACCTGTTTGACGCAGTGCCAGAGCTAACAAGCAAACTGTAAACCAGACTTTGCCGAAATTTTTCGAAGGGGCCCGCACACATCCGTGCGGGCCCCTTTTTCATATCTCGTACAACTGGTCGCGGATTGCTTGAACCAAGGCCGCCGCTGCCTCTTTGTGGCAGTCCACCCCTAACATCTCGCGTGCTGCCCGTTGCTGGGAGATCGGATAGATCATGCCTGCTGTCCCGCGCACCAAGGCATCACTTGATGGTTGCACCACGACCAAACCCCTCACCAGCGGGCGCAACTGATCGATCATGTCCTTCGTTATGAATAGCGGGTCGACCTGCATTTGATGTGGCAAATCATCCCATGGTTCATTCGTCGGCGCATATTCGGAAAACCACAACAACACGACGTTCTCGCCGATCTGATCAAGCAGGCGCCGCATGCGTGCCAGCCAAGCCTCTCGCAATTCACTTACGACTGTCTCAAAACGCTCGATGGATTTGCTGTGCAACGCGCACAACATATGGCGCGTAAAAGAGAACTCGGAAAAGTCAACGTCATGGTAGATCGCCTGCAAGACGGTAGAAGCCCGCAAAAAGCGGTCATTGCGGCGTGGGTGCACGGAAAAAAACCGGTTGGACAACAGATTTGCCCCCATGATCTGCACAACTGTCAGGTCAGCTTTGCGGCAGATGTCCATCACTGTTCCATCATTTACAAACGCATCAATGCCGCCATTCACACACCCGAAATTGACGCAGGTCTGGCGCATTGCCTTTTCCACCAGCACTGAAAACGGTTTTTCTATGAATTTCCCATAGGTTTCAGTTCCGCCAACGAATGCAAGATATGGTTGATCCAATCGTTTGCGCGGACCGCGAAACAATATTCGCGACGCCCCATAGCGACACGGTGAATACGATAATATCTCTGTTTCGATTATTTCTTGTTTCATTCTGGCCACCCCAAATTCAATTACCCGCAGACAGATTCGCGCATTCCCTTTGACAAATTCCTAACGCGCAAGTTTGCCTAAATTTTTAGCGCTTGATCCGGCTTGATGCGCACCCCCGCACAGGCCTATGGTGCACCGAACCGATGAGGATATGATCATGGCCATTCAACAAGTAGGCATCGTAGGCGCGGGCCAGATGGGCAATGGAATTGCGCATGTTTTTGCCCTTGCCGGATACGAAGTGCTGATGAACGACATTAGCGGCGACGCTCTCAAGGCTGCGATTGATCTGATTGATCGCAATCTGGAACGTCAGGTAAGCAAAGACCTGATCACCGAGGCCGAGAAATCCGACGCACTGGCCCGCATTGGCACAACGCAAACCTTGACTGATCTGGGTCAGACGGACCTGATCATCGAAGCCGCAACCGAACGTGAAACGATCAAGATCGCAATTTTTGAAGACCTCGTGCCGCACCTCAAGCCTGATACGATCTTGACCTCCAACACCTCGTCAATTTCGATCACACGGTTGGCGTCGCGGACAGACCGACCTGAAAAATTTATGGGCTTCCACTTTATGAACCCTGTGCCGATCATGCAGTTGGTCGAGTTGATTCGCGGCATCGCTACCGACGAGCCGACATTCAAGGCCTGCCACGGCGTCGTTGAACGTCTGGGCAAAACGTCAGCCACAGCAGAAGATTTCCCGGCCTTCATCGTAAACCGCATACTGATGCCGATGATCAACGAGGCGATTTACACACTCTATGAAGGCGTGGGATCGGTGAAATCCATTGATACGTCGCTAAAGCTGGGCGCAAACCATCCGATGGGCCCGCTGGAACTGGCCGACTTCATAGGTCTGGATACCTGTCTGGCGATTATGAACGTTTTGCACGACGGGCTGGCGGACACCAAGTACCGCCCCTGCCCGCTGCTGACAAAATACGTCGAAGCCGGCTGGTTGGGGCGCAAATCCAAGCGTGGTTTCTACGACTATCGTGGCGATGTACCGGTTCCGACCCGCTAGTCTTTCAGATTCAACGTCACTTCGCGCATCCATGCCATGCAGGCGCGCGGATCCTTTAGCCGATCTTTTACCTCGGCGTCATCAAGTGGCTGGCCCACAACGGGTTTTTGCGGCTTGCCGCAGGCCTTGACGATCTCGTGGATCAAAAGACTCTGGCGCAACGTCGCCGAGATTTGATTGGCCATCTGATACCAGCGTGAGTTCGCACCCGGGAAAAACAGAGGCACCACACGCGCGCCAGAAGTGCGGATCATCTTGGCGGTGAACAACTTCCATTCGTCCTCGACCATCGGGCCGAACATCGAATTCGAGGACGCAACACCTCCCGAAGGAAAAAGCGCGATCAAGCCGCCCTGCTTCAGGTGCGCCATCGCCTGTTTGCGCATCTCGACCATCTTGGCTTGCGCGTCTTGCTCGTGTGGAAAGGGGACGGGGATCAGAAACTTGCCAGCTTCTTCATCAAGATCGGTCAGAAATGCACGAGTCAAAATGCGATAGTCTTCGCGCGCGCGCCCTACAAGTTCAGCCATGACCATACCATCAACCAACCCGTGCGGATGATTGGCGACAACGACAACCGGCCCCGTCTTTGGGATTCGGTCCAGTTGATTTTGTGGCGTAACCAGATCAATGCCCATGACATCCAGAACGCCACACCAGAATGACTGGCCTTCCTGCTTGCCGCGCTTTTCGTATTCACGGATCATGTGCAGGATTTGAATCTTGCCCGTGCACCATTCGATCGACTTGATAACACCGCGTTTCAACGGGTTATCAAATGTGCCCGAATAAGTCAGGTTTCGACGGTCATAAACACCGGGCACTGTACCAGCGCCTTTTGGAGTAGCTGAAGCTTTTGGCGTCGGTTCAGTCAATGTCCTTGTCCTGCACGAGCCACTTTTGTGTTAGTCACCTTCGCCGAACTTGTCGGCGACAAGGTTTTCGATCGCGGCGGCAAGCGCCTCTGCCTGAGGTCCGCTTGTTTCGACCTCAATAAATGTTCCGATGGAAGCTGCCAACATCAAAAGACCCATGATGCTATCGCCACCTGTGCTTTCGCCGTCTTTGCTGACCTTGGCATCTGCATCAAAGCTTTCAACGACCTCGACAAGTTTTGCCGAGGCACGCGCATGCAGGCCTTTGATGTTCTGAATCTTCAGGCGCATTTGTGTCATTGCGGCAATCCGCCATTATGGCTGTTGATGTACTTGTGCGCCGCTGCAATCGCGGCCTCGACGGCGTCAGGGACCGAGGCACTGCGGCTTTTGGCAAGCTTGATCAACATAGGCAGGTTCGCCCCATAAAGAATACGCCGGTTTTCAGGGCTACAAGCGCGCAATGACAGGTTCGTGGGCGACCCACCAAACATGTCCGTAACAATGACAACACCGTCGCCGGTATCGACCGCGTCTGCTGCGTCGCAAATCTCGGTTTGTTTCGCAGCGCGGTCATCGTCTGGCCCGATGGCAATACTGATCATACCCGGTTGCGGACCAACGACATGCTCGACCGCTGCGCGATATTCTTGCGCAAGCCCGCCATGTGCCACGATCACAATGCCTATCAACCTGTCTGTCCTTCGCTACCTTGCGCCGCGCGACGCTCAAGCTCTCGGTGACGCTTAGACACATGCCAGCCGTCCTGTGCAAGTGCAGAAGCCATGCTTTCAACCATCATAACAGAGCGGTGCTTGCCGCCAGTGCAGCCAAAGCCTATCGACAGGTGCGATTTACCTTCCTCTTTGTTGGCAGGCAGCAATAAATCGATCAAGGATTTCACCTGCGCAAAAAAGGCATCGTACCGTGTATCTGCCGCAACGTAAGACGCAACTTCGGCGTCGCGACCATCACGTGCACGCAGGCTCTCATCCCAATGCGGGTTACGCAAAAAACGGCAATCCAGAACGATATCTACGCCGCGCGGCAGCCCGCGTTTGTAGGAAAACGAATGCAAGGTCACGCCCAGCTTGCGCCCCTCGCCTGCGCCGAACCATTGTTCCACCTCGGCGCGCAGGTCATGCGGCGACATGCCCGTCGTTTCGATCAGAACATCAGCACGCGCCCGCACGGGAACAAGCAATTCACGCTCTGCCGCGATCCCCGCCAAAGGAGGGCCAGCAGGTGCTAACGGATGCCGCCTGCGCGTTTCCGAGTAACGCTTGACCAGTTCTTCCTCTGCCGCGTCCAGATAAAGGACTTGCGCTGGTGCATCGGCTTTGACTGACAGCCGGTCAATCGCCGCGATCAACGCATCGACACCGAAATCGCGGTTTCGCACATCTAGCCCCAAGGCAAGCGGACGGCTGGGTGGTGGCCCTTCGAGCAGGCGCGGCAACAAGGACAAAGGCAAGTTGTCAATCACTTCAAAGCCCAGATCTTCTAGCGCGTTGATCGCGGTAGAGCGTCCCGCACCGGACGGCCCAGTCACCAAAACAACCGACGGCGCGGATGTCTTTGGATCACTTGCCGCTGATGTCATCGATCGCTCCAACCGAATTTGAGGATTTGAAGTATTGCTGGAACGAAATGTGCGCCTTCTACCCGCCAGATCAAGGGCAGATCACATCCCAAGACTGTGAATATACGTTGCTGTGGCAAACGTGCGGTTTCTGTCTGGTCCAAATCGACGACCAATGCGACAGCGGCCGAGGGTGTGTGCCCCGCATTCAAGATGCCTATGCCGCGCGCTTCGATCAAACCGCCGAGCGCGGGCGGACAACTGGCGACAACCTGGCCGTCAGATACGTCCAGCTTGGTGCGATCATCCGCAATAAGATCACAGCCCAGCGCCATGAGATGCAGGCCGATACCTGATTTTCCACTGCCCGATTGTCCGGTAATCAACACTGCCTTGCTGTGCCAAGATACGCAGGTGGCATGGAAGGTTGTTGTCATTGCTAGATCGGCAGGCCAACAACGAAACGCGCGCCAAGCGGTTCTGATGTAGGGTCTGCGTCCGTCGGGCGGATGTTTTCAGCCCAGATCACGCCCGCGTGCGCAGTGACAATCTGCTTGGAAATCGCGAGTCCAAGGCCGGAATTGTTGCCAAAATCACCTGCTGGACGCTCTGAATAGAAACGCTGGAAAATCTTGGTCAGCGATCCGTCGGGAATACCCGGGCCGGTGTCTTCGACAACGACAAGTACACGGTTTTTGCGTGTCCGTGCCCAAATGCGGATTGCATCGCCTTTTTCACAAAACGAAATGGCGTTGGTAATCAGATTTACAAAGACTTGCGCCATACGGCCTTCCAGGCCCTGCACCATGATCGATTCCGCAGGCAAGTCAGCAACAAAGTCGACGCCACGCAGTCGCGCGTCTTTGCCCAGGAAGTCCGCAATATTGCGCAGCATCTGGACCAGATCAAAGGTCTCTTCTTCCTCTTTGACCAGTTCACTATCAAGGCGGGATGCGTTCGAAATATCACTGACCAAACGGTCAAGGCGCTTGACGTCATGCTCGATAATCAACAGCAGTTTTTCGCGTTGATCCTCGCGCTTGGCCAGCCGCATCGTTCCCACGGCAGAGCGCAGCGAGGCAAGCGGGTTCTTGATTTCATGGGCCACGTCAGCCGCAAATTGTTCATTGCCTTCGATACGCTGGTAAAGCGCGCGCACCATGCTGCGCAGTGCGCCGGAAAGGCGGCCAATCTCGTCAGGCCTGCCGGTAAAGTCGGGGATGCGCACCTTGACCGGCGACATCTTGCGGGCGTTCTTTTCCTGACTTGCCTCAGCGGCTGTGGCCAGTTGGGCAAGCGGGTTCGCGATCGTCGAGGCAAGCACCATGCTCAAGCCGACGCTGACCATGATACCCACCAGAAACAGGCGCAGGTATTGTTCGCGTTCGCGGCGGACAAGGCTGTCCACTTCGCCAGCAGCCGTGGTCACGGCGATCACCCCGACAGGAACATCGTTGCGCAATATCGGGGTTGTCACGATAAAGCTGGTATTACCGCCCACTTCGGTTGCCTGAAGCTGCGTGCCTTGCTCAATCGCGCGGCGCACACTCTCTTGTGACAACCTGATGCCGGTTGGTTCAGGGCGTGGCGCTTTGACAGCAAGTGATAACGCCTGCGC
>CBDTYC010000041.1:0-13365 GCA_965364495.1 uncultured Yoonia sp.
GGATCGCCACAGGTTTATTGCACATAAAGGTGTATTTCAGGATCGCATCCAGCTCATCCGCGTCGCTTTCCTTGTGGAAGTGGTATGTCGGGATGTGCAGCTGGGCCAGCAATGCTTTGGTGTGCACGGCCATTTCAACCTGACACGCCACTGGCTCACGCAATTCGCCACGGTAGCTGATCAGCATTGGCAACGGCATCCGGTAGTACTGCGTCAACGTGGCCAGTGTGTTGATTGTCACACCGATCGCCGTGTTCTGCATGATGATCGCAGGACGCTTGCCGCCCATGTACGCACCTGCGCACAGCCCCATGCCCTCGTCCTCTTTGTTGGACGGGATGTGGAAGATTTCAGGACGTGCTTCGACTTCGTCGATCACGCCAGCCAACTGCTTGCACGGCACAGTGGTGATGAATGACACATCGTTTGCGACGAAGTCGTCCACGATTTTCTTACTAATGTCCAATGTCTTAAGTCTCCTGGTTGCGCCTGAGAAAGTGGGGGGCGTTGGGTGTTAAAAGATCTGATTTAGGCGGGATTGCGGGCGACGTGTACGGCACAAGGTGCGTGCTGCACAACTCGCGCGGCGGTCGATCCAAGAAGGTAGTCGATCAGTCCGGGCTTGTGTGATCCCAGAACAATGCAATCGACTGCCAGTTTCGTAGCGGTATCTACAATCGTACGGCCACTATGGCCTTGCACGGTCATAGCCTCGACACCGTCCATAGCGGCGATCCGGTCTTTCATTTGGGTCTGTGCGCGCGTGAATGCACTATCGACAACATCCTGATCCACATAGAGGCCAACAGTGTTATTGGGCGCTTCATGCACGTGCAAGGCAGTGATTTTGCCGCCCTCGTCCAAAAGAGTGCGCGCAATCTTTATCGTTAAGTCACCGATCCCATGATCAAGCGCCATAGGGACCAGAATATGCTTGTACATGTAGAACCTCCTTACGTCTTTTGTCTGCTTCAGGGTTGCAGGATGATCTTTGGTGCTGCAACGACACCGGCACGGATATCAGCAAAGGCTTGCCCGCCTTCAGAAAGAGGGCGCACTTCGGTCCAGTCCAACGCGCCAAGGCGGCCATCAAAAATCGCAGCAGCCGTGTCGCGGAAATCCTGCGCCGTATATGTGTAGGTGCCGATAAATGTAATTTCCTGCAGGGTCATCCGGCGAATATCAAGGCCACCTGCCCCCTCGCCCAAGCCGATGTGCATGATCACGCCGCCCGGACGTGTCATCGCGGTCGCATCAGCCCGCGTTGCCGCATAGCCCACACCGTCAATCACCAGATCGGCCTGCTTGACTGTGCCGGGAACGACCGCAGTAAAACCCGCAATCTTGTCCAGCGTCTCACGGCGCACAGCGTTTGGCTCGACAACCTGAATGTCGGTCGCACCGAATGCCATCAGGCAAAGGGCTGCTCCCAAGCCAATTGCACCGCCACCGATCACGACGCATCGTGCATCAGCAATCGGCATGTCCAATGCTTCTGCGCCCAAGCGCACAGCATGCCAGCCACAGGCCAGAGGTTCGGCCAAAGCAGCCTTTTCGAAAGGTATGTCTTCAGGCACTTCGACAAGGTTTCTATTGGCCATGATGACCAACTCGCCAAACGCGCCTTCGCGAGGCGGCATCGAAATAATCATCCGGTCTGCGCAAAGGTTGTCGCGACCCGCCTTGCATGCCGCACAGATACCGCACGTAGTCAGTGGGTTGATTGTGACCCGCTTGCCATCCAGTTCACCGCCGATGACCGTTCCTGCGGCTTCGTGCCCCAAAATCAACGGCGCAGGGCGGCGTTCGTCATGGCCCAGATAGGCATGCATGTCAGAGCCGCAAATGCCGGACGCTTCGATCTTGATCAGGCTTTGCCCAAGGGCAGGTACCGGATCGGGCATGTAGCGGTAAACAAGTGTTTCCACATCGTCGTAAACAAGCGCTTTCATTTGGCTGTAAAACCTCCGTCCACCATTAGGACCTGACCTGTGACGTAAGATGACGCGTCGGAACACAAGAACAAAAGCGGGCCATCAATATCGGATAGATCGCCGTTGCGCCCAACACATGTCTGCGCAGCATTTCGCGCCGCACGTTCGGGGTCGGCAAAGACCGGTCCCGTCAATTCCGTTGGAAAGAAACCCGGACCAATCGCGTTGGCAGTAATCCCGTCCTTCGACCACGCCTCGGCCATTGCCCGGGTCAACTGTGCAACGCCCGCTTTGGACGTGCCGTAGCTGATGCCACCCGGAAATGCGCGTGTGGTCTGCAAGGAGGCAAAGTTCACAATCCGCCCCCAGCCCTTGGCCTTCATTGCAGGCGCGAGGGCCTGACTAAGAAAAAATGGTGCCGCAAGGTTCAGGTTCATCGTCATGTCCCAGCCTGCATCGGTCACCTCGTCCGCGACTTCGCGGGTGTTGATGCCCGCGGCGTGGACGATAATATCAGGCACCCCGAAAGGTGCGCTGATGTTCTTGGCAATCTCGGCGATCTGATCGCGTTGCGACAGGTCTGCCGCAACAACCGCAGCATTTCCGCCAACGGCAGCGGCCCATTTGTCCAACGCCTCAGTACGGCGTGCGACACCGACGACTTTTGCTCCGGCTGCCGCCAGAACCGTCGCCGCCCGCTGCCCAAGGCCCGCGCTTGCGCCAGTGACGCAAGCGACGCGACCTGTCAGATCAAAGAGATCAAGAGGATTACTCATCGGGGCTCAGATCGAAGTTTTCGCCCGGGAAGTATTTGGCAAGGCGCACATCTGCCGCACGGGCGTGACCTTCCATACCTTCAAGGCGGGAGATGCGGGCAGTTGCTTCGGCCACCCGCTTGGAACCTTCGCGTGTCGCCTGCTGCCAAGTGACAATCTTCATGTACTTATGCACCGACAAACCGCCCGTGTAAGACGCAGCGCCCGAAGTTGGCAGAACGTGGTTTGTACCGGACGCTTTGTCACCGTAAGACACGGTTGTTTCTTCACCCAGAAACAACGAGCCATAGCAGTTCAGACGATCCAGCCACCAAGGCAGGTCCTCGGCTTGAACAGTCAGGTGCTCTGGCGCGTAATCATCGGAACAGGCGGCCATTTCTTCGCGGTCTGCGCAGACGATCACTTCTGCATAGTCACGCCATGCAGCTGCAGCGTTGTCGCGGTTCACCTCTGGCAGATCGGCAATCAGGTCGGGCACGCGGTTCATCACGTCCTCTGCCAATGCGCGGTCGTCTGTAACCAGCCACACAGGTGAATTATAACCATGCTCGGCTTGGCTGACCAAATCTGTTGCCACGATATGTGGATCAGCGGACTTGTCCGCAAGGATCAGGCTGTCGGTCGGACCCGCGATCATGTCGATGCCAACACGGCCAAACAGAATACGCTTTGCCTCAGCAACGAACTGGTTACCGGGGCCAACCAGGATATTCGCCTTTGGCAGACCGAACAGACCGAATGTCATGGCAGCAACACCCTGTACGCCGCCCATCGCCATGATCGTATCAGCGCCACAGATGTGCGCCGCATAAATGATCGCAGGGGCAACACCGACGCCGGGACGCGGTGGGGATGCGACGCTGATGTGGTTGCAGCCTGCAACCTTTGCAGTTGTCACGGTCATAATCGCAGATGCGATGTGACTGTAACGGCCACCGGGCACATAGCAACCTGCCGCATCAACCGGAATTGCTTTTTGACCAGCAATCAGACCGGGAACGATTTCATACTCAATATCGCTGACGGTGGCCTTTTGCGCTTGGGCAAAGCGGCGCACGTTGTCATGCGCAAACTGGATATCATCCTTGAGCTTTTGTGGCACCAAAGCTGTTGCAGCTGCAATGTCGTCCGCGCTCAGGATCACAGGGCCGTCGTACTTGTCGAACTTGGCTGCATACTCCATGGCCTTGGCGTCGCCACCGGCTTCGATGTCATCAAGGATGCCTTTGACAAGATCATGAACGTCTGACGCGCCGGACTGAGCCGTGAGCGTCGCTTTTTTAAGATATTCGCGTGCCATTAAAGATTTGCCTTACATTGAGAAAACGGATGACGCCTTAAGACCAACGCCGGGACTGTATCGTGGAAAGCAGATTGCGGTACGGGCAAGCCGAAAGCATGTGCTTTCAAAATCAGCATGACACCCTCCCCGATTCAACCTTTGATTCGTAGCTAATGTAAACGCTTACATTAGCTCAATGCAAGCCTTTACATTGACCCTAAGGAAATTTATCTAGGTATCAGAAGCGGCGTGGGGTTAAACAACTGGTAGGCCGAATTTTTTAAGGTAGTCTATGACCACGTCACGACCCGCCCCAACCCTGCATGACGTGGCCGCATACGCCGGCGTCTCTACCGCGACAGTTTCGCGCTGCCTCAATTTTCCTGACAAGGTCGCGCCAGATACCCGCAGCAAGGTTCAAGACGCAGTGGCTGCGCTTGGATATTCGCCAAACTTTGGCGCAAAGGTCATGGCCGCGCGGCGCACCAGAACGATCGGCGCAATCATTCCGACAATGGAAAACGCGATCTTTGCACGTGGCCTGCAAGCCTTTCAGGAAGAACTGCGCTTGCATGGATATACGATGCTGGTGGCCAGTACATCCTACCAGCCGGCCCGCGAAGAAGAGCAAATCCGCACGCTGGTTGCCCGCGGCGCAGATGCACTTTTGCTGATTGGCCATGCGCGTGCGCCTGAAATCTATCAGTTCCTTGAAATGCAAGGCGTCCCCTACCTCGTCACTTGGGCTTACGATGAAAGCGCCCCGCGCCCGTCAGTCGGTTTTGATAATGCCGCTGCCATGGGCATGATGGCAAAAGCCGTCATATCGGAAGGTCATCGGCGGCTTGCGATGATTTCGGCCAGCACCGAAAGCAATGACCGAGCAAAAGAACGCCAGACAGGTATCAAGTCGGCAATGAAAGCCGCCGGTCTTGACCCCGCATCCTTGGACGTGATCGAGACAACATACGCCATTGAAAACGGCGCGACTGCGTTTGCTACACTTATGGCACGGCAATCACGGCCCACTGCTGTTTTTTGCGGTAATGACGTTTTGGCAGTCGGTGCATTGCGACAGGCACAAGAGATGCAAATCAAGGTCCCGCAAGAAGTGTCAATTGTAGGTTTCGATGATATTGAGCTGGCTCAAATAGCCTATCCACCTTTGACAACGATCCATGTACCACACCGCGAGATGGGACGGCGGGCTGCGCAAACACTTGTCCAGATGTTGAACGACGGGCAGCCTGCGACTTCAATTGCGCTGGTCCCGGACCTTGTGCTGCGCGGTACATTAGGACCGGCACCGCATTCCTGAAGAATTTCGGTCTATCGCTGCGGTGCGGCATAATGTATACAGGCCGTATGAAATTGCTTGTTGGTCTTGGAAATCCGGGCGCGAAATACGCGCAAAACCGTCACAACATTGGCTTTATGGCCATGGATCGGATCGCTGCTGATCATGGCTTCAGCGGTTGGCGGTCGAAATTCCAGGGGCAGGTCTGTGAAGGCAGGCTCGGCGCAGAGCGCGTCACGTTGCTCAAACCTGAAACATTTATGAACCTATCCGGACAATCGGTCGGCGAAGCGATGCGCTATCTCAAGCTGCATCCAGGCGACGTCATTGTCTTTCACGACGAAATTGACTTGGCTCCGGGCAAGACGCGGTTGAAAACGGGTGGAGGTCACGCAGGTCACAACGGGTTGCGGTCCATGCATGGCCATATCGGGCCGGACTATGATCGTGTGCGGCTGGGCGTCGGGCACCCCGGACACAAAGACGCGGTTCCGGGCTATGTGTTGCATGATTTTTCAAAGGCGGACGCGGATTGGCTGGACGATGAATTACGCGGAATCAGCGACGGTATCGCCGACCTTGTGGCGGGGGACGGTCCGAAATTCCTTAACGCCGTCGCTTTGCGGGTCGCGCCTGCGCGATCTTCCAAGGCGCCGACAAAGTCAAAAGCAAAGGCAGAGCCACATGCCCCCGAAACAGATGATCGGTCTGCCATGCAAAAACTGGTTGATCGGTTCAGGTGACACCAGCCCACATCAAAGACGCATTTGCCTATCAGTCGGCGGCTTGCGCCAGTTTGGGCTCGCCGTTTATGGGCAATCTGATGCAGCTTTGCGCGGACATGCCGTGGCCGGACGGAGTGGTGACCGACCGCGTCTTTGGGTGGCAGGGCGATATCAGCCCGCGCGGACAGTCAGTGCCGTTGCGCCTGGCAGGCGCGCTTCACGCGCTACACCTGCGGGGTCATGCGGTTCTGGGCGCAGTTTACCCACCGCATGACGCAACCGACAAAACCCTTTGGGATGCGGTGAGCGCAACACTTGTCACCGATGCGCAATTCATTGACGCTTGGCTTGATAGTGCGCCGCAAACCAACGAAGTCCGCAGGTCGGCCACACTGATCGCTGTTGGCCATGTGCTGACTGAGCGGTTCGGGCTGCCGATCCGGACCTCTGAACTCGGTGCCAGCGGTGGGCTGAACCTGCATTGGGACAGCTATGCCATGGACTTGAACGGTGTGCATTTGGGCAACGCGGATCCTGTTCTGACCTTGCAGCCGCAATGGTCCGGGCCACTGCCGCCATCAACCAAGATCACAGTTGCGGCACGAAGTGGTGTTGATCTGAACCCCTTGAACCCTGCAAACGCCGAAGACGCGCTAAGGCTGCAGGCCTATTTGTGGCCAGACCAGCCAGAGCGGATTGCCTTGACACGGGCCGCGATTGCATCTGCAAAGACGCGCGTTGCCAAGGCCGATGCGATTGATTGGCTGGCGGGGCAACTAGACCATCAAGCGGGTCAAACGCATCTGATCTATAGCACCGTGGCATGGCAGTATTTCCCTGCAGAAAAACAGGGCTTGGGTGAAAAACTGATCACAGCCGCCGGGGCGACCGCCACAGAAGAAACCCCCGTGGCCTGGTTCGGGATGGAAAACGATGGTGAAGCGCGCGGTGCGGCACTGATCTTGCGACTTTGGCCCGGGGATCACAGGTTTGATCTGGGGCGCGCCGATTTCCACGGGCGCTGGATCGAATGGCGCGGCTTGGCTTGACCCCACTTTGTTAGCGACCATATCTTGAAGTGGTTCATGAAAGGCGAGAATAAATGGAAAAAGACCCGTCGTTTAACGTACTTGGCAGCACACTGGCCACATGCTCAACCACCCCTATGACCGGCTTTTTCCGCAATGGTGTTTGTGATACCTGTTCTGCCGATCAAGGCAGCCACACCGTCTGCGCGGTAATGACCGCCGAATTTCTGGCATTTTCAAAATACGTCGGCAACGACCTTAGCACTCCGCGCCCCGAGTTCGGCTTTGCCGGCTTGAAAGCCGGTGATGGCTGGTGTCTTTGCGCCAGCCGCTTTTTACAGGCACATGAAGAGGGATGCGCACCGCAAGTAAACTTGCACGCGACCCACGTGCGCGCGCTGGAAATCGTGCCTATCGACGTGTTACGCAGCCACGCCAGCATTGATGAACCATAACGCAGTATGACGCCCGGACCTTGGCCCGGGCGGCGCATGTTAGGTGGCCATGTCAAAACCAAGATGCTTGGCGACGGTAAAGATGTCTTTGTCACCACGCCCGCACATGTTCATGACCAGCAAATGATCCTTGGGAAGTTCCGGCGCGATTTTCATGACGTGGGCCAATGCGTGCGACGGTTCAAGCGCCGGGATAATCCCTTCGAGCGCACAGGACAGCTGGAACGCTTCTAGCGCCTCGACGTCTGTGATCGACACATATTTCGCGCGACCGATGTCATGCAGCCATGCATGTTCGGGGCCGATTCCGGGGTAGTCCAGTCCGGCCGAGATGCTGAAACCTTCAAGGATCTGGCCGTCGTCGTCCTGTAACAGGTAGGTCCGGTTGCCATGCAAAACCCCTGGACGCCCGCCGGTCAACGACGCGCAATGCTCCATCTTGGCATTCACGCCTTTGCCACCGGCTTCAACCCCGATGATGTTCACGTCCTTGTCGTCGAGGAACGGGTAGAACAGGCCCATTGCATTTGACCCACCACCGATTGCAGCGATCAGCGTATCAGGCAAGCGGCCCTCTGCGGCTTGCATCTGTTCCTTGGTTTCTTTGCCAATGATGGCCTGAAAATCGCGCACCATTGCCGGATAGGGGTGTGGCCCCGCGACGGTACCGATGCAGTAAAACGTATCACGCACATTCGTGACCCAGTCGCGCAAAGCATCGTTCATCGCGTCTTTGAGTGTGCCACGACCAGAGGTGACCGCGACAACCTCGGCGCCCAGCAGGCGCATCCGGAACACGTTGGGGGCCTGACGTTCGACATCATGCGCGCCCATGTACACCACGCATTTCAGACCGAACTTTGCGCAGACTGTTGCGGTTGCTACACCGTGCTGACCTGCACCGGTTTCCGCGATAATGCGCGTCTTGCCCATGCGACGGGCAAGAATGATCTGCCCCAACACGTTGTTGATTTTGTGCGCGCCAGTGTGGTTCAGTTCATCCCTCTTGAGGTAGATTTTTGCACCGCCAAGATGCTGTGTCAGGCGGTCCGCATAATAAAGCGGACTGGGACGGCCAACGTAGTGGGTCCAAAGATCGTGCATTTCGGCCCAAAATGCATCATCCGTCTTGGCATGTTCGTACTGTTCTTCCAGTTCAAGGATCAGCGGCATCAGCGTTTCAGAAACAAACCGCCCCCCGAAATCACCAAAACGGCCCTTTTCGTCTGGGCCGGTCATGAAGCTGTTAAAAAGATCGTTTGCCATGGGACACCTACCTATTTTGCGCCCGCCAGAAGTAGCGGCAAGTGAAGGAATGGTAAAGCCGCTTAGCTGCGGCGGACTGCCTCGCAAAAGGCGGACATAAGTGCCGCGTCCTTTACGCCGGGGGATGCCTCGACGCCGGAAGAAACATCAACTTGTGAGGCACCTGTCAGAGCGATCGCTTCGGCCACATTGTCGGGGGTCAGCCCCCCCGCCAGCATCCACGGCACAGGCCAGCGGCGCCCAGCGATCAAACGCCAGTCAAAGGCAAGACCGTTGCCGCCGGGCAAATCAGCATTCTTGGGCGGCTTCGCATCAACAAGGATTTGATCAGCAACCTGCGCATAGGTTTCTATCGCAACCAGATCACCCTGATCGGCAACGCCAACGGCCTTCATCACCGGCAAGCCATACCGCGCACGAATTTCTGCTACCCGAGCAGGCGTCTCGGCTCCGTGCAGTTGCAGGATATCCAGCGGGACCTCTGCAGTAATTGCATCCAGCAGCGCGTTGTCGGCATCAACAACCAGCGCAACTTTTGCCACGCCAACCGGAACAGACTTTGCGACCAAAGCAGCTTGCTGGATTGACACATGGCGGGGGGATTTGGGGAAGAACACCAAGCCGACGTAGGCCGCACCGGCATCGACGGCAGCATGCATTCCGACCAGATCACGCAGGCCGCAGATCTTGACCCGCGTCGATGTGGTCATCAGCCGGTCTTTTCCAGCAAAGCCAAAACATCGTCTTCGCCCTGCGCCGTCGCCACTGCACCACGCAATTGCGCCACTTCACGCTTGAGGCTTTCGACTTCGCGGGACTTTCCGCGCGCATCTGCCCGAATGCGGTGTTCACGCACCCATTCCCACAAGAACCCGATCACCAAACCTGCGCCAACACCGATGAAGATGACGACAAACAGCGGCAATGTGATATCCGGTGAAAGGCCCAGCAAATCAGCCAACGCCTGTGGCATTGCACGCACGGTGACAAAATCACGATTTGCAAGACCGATGAGGATCAAGCAGAGACCGATAACGGCCCAAAATGTGTAACGAATGGTTTTCATGAAATCCTCATACCGCAAATCGCTATGCCAGTGAACCGCAATTCACCGACTGTTCCTTACACCAGAAGATAGAGTGGCACACGTCAGACGCAAGACGTCCCGAGCTTATCCGTCGTTCAAACGGTCGCGCAAAAGCTTGCCTGTCTTGAAAAACGGCACATGCTTTTCTTCGACGTCAACCGCCTCGCCGGTGCGCGGGTTACGGCCGACACGGCTGTCGCGTTTTTTGACCGAAAAGGCACCAAAGCCGCGCCGCTCAACCCGGTCGCCGCCCGCCATTGCTTCGATGATCTCTTCAAAAATGGTATTCACGATTTTTTCGACATCGCGTTGATACAGATGTGGGTTCTCGTCGGCGAGCTTTTGGATCAGTTCGGAACGGATCATGTTTTGGCCTCCCTATCATGCATCTAACGGGTTGCAGGTTTGTCTCTGCATTTCAACTGACTATAGGCATTTCGGGCTCTTGGTGGAATAGTTGGTTTTCCCTGATTTGCGACAAAAAGCCGGATTTTGCGGCATCATTCAATCTCAGGTTACACTTCAGCACACCAAACCTGCGCAGGACCTGCACACTGACCAGACGGCCTTTGGGGCGATTCGCTGTGTTCGCGTGGCATCTGAACGATGCGCGTAAAAGAAACGAAATATTGCCGCAAATGTGCCCAATCCACAGCATTATACCCATACTACCCACGAACCAAACTACCTAAGGACATTCTAATGAAACTCTTTCGTTCACTCTTTCTGCTATTGGGCTTTTCAGTGCTGTCGGCCTGCTCTGTCGGTCAGCAAATCACCGACTTTTCGGACCGTTCAGTCGGCTACGTTTGGGTCAATCTTGACGACGCACGTGGCAACAAGGTTGTCGGCGGCGCATTCCGCAATCTGCAATTGCCTCCCAACCAAAGCTTCTTTGCCGCAGGTGCCCGAAAGTTTGGCGACGGTTACCTTCTTTACCATATCGGCCTGCCGAATGGTCCAACCAAGCTTGCAAAAGTTGAATCCATGTTCTGTGTCGGACTTTGTGGCAATACAATCAACGTCTATGACTTTGGCTCTCAGGGCGGCGATGTTGCAGCGGTCAATATCCGTTCGCGCGGCGTGATTGACTTTGGCAGCTATGCGATCACTTCGCAAAGCAACGGCCTGTTCCGCCCAGGCAGCTTTGACGTCACCCCGACACGCGGCCCTAGCCGTCGTCAGGTGCTGGAATTCCTGCTGGAAGACGCGGGCGAGCAACAGCGGCCATTGATCCAAGCCGCCTTGAACAGTCTGTAAGATGGCATTCGCGAAAACCATCCGGCTTGCGGCGGCAGCAGTTTTCTGCGCCGCCCTTGCCGCCTGTATCCCCGAGACTGACAGTATTGCGGACAGCGTATCGCGCAGTTCGGACAAGGTCATTCTTGTTGGATCGTTCGAGATTACGCCTAGCATTCCGCAAGCGCTTAACACGTCTCAAAGGGTCGCGCGCCCGCTTGAAAACGCTTTGTTCGGGTCAGCCGAGGATTTCGTAGGCAATCGCCTTGTTACCGGTTTTCTGCCCTTTGGCACACGGGTCACGAGAACGATCTACAGCACCCCTTGGACTGGCACGACGCACTCTGTTCCGCTGGACGATCTCTTTTTCATCGAGGTAGAACGCACGGCCATTCAACTTCAGCCGGGTCAGTATTTCCTAAGCGACTCTGGCGTTGACACCATCACCCTCCCGGGTGGTCTTGTCACCGCGACACACCCCAGCGCACAAGTCGTTTATGTCGGCACAGTGCGTTACCGGCGTGATGATTTCCTTGCGATTACCGACGTCGGTGTATCGGATCGGTATTCACAAGCCGCCGCAGCGATCCGAAGCCGCTATGGACCGGACACAACTATCGCCAAATCGCTTTGGCGGCCTGCACGGTAGGCATGCAACGCCGAACGGACCAAGAAAATAGCTGCCGCGGGTGACTGCGGCAGCGTCCGATTAAGAAAGTTGTCCGTTTTGACATTCCAGAAGTGCCTGCACCGCGGGCCTTTCTTTCTTCCGACCTATCATGGTCATGCCTTCTGAACTGCTAAGCGACAAGTTTCTTTTGTTTTGCGAAAGGGCTTAGACCCAGCCAGACTTGCATGGTTTCTGCGATCTGCCTTTCGCCCAATAGCTCTATTTTGTCCCTTTCGCTTTTGAGCGTAGCCAGACCCATCCAAATCGCTGTCATCGTTCGCAAGTCCGTGGTCACATACAGATTAATTTCGAAACCCGGATCGGACCAACACAGATCGACTTCGCCGTCAGGTTCGATAACCAGCCACCAAAGATTCTTGGTTGAAGGTAAATCCGAGTACATAAACTGAACCGCTGTCCGGACAGGCGGCAGGGGCGTAGGATTGAGATTGCGGCGCATGTCCCACATCAGCAATGATGGATCGAGATTTTTCAACGAAAGCGACGACTCAACCCATTTCTGCCCCCACAAACCAATGGCTTCAACAACTGGGCGCAGATCTTTTCCAGCTTGGGTCAGGTGGTATTCAAAGATGCCTTTTTCAGCGCGTGACGGCCTGCGTTCAAGCACACCTGCCAGTTCAAGTTCCTTCAATCGTGTGGACAAAAGAGCCGGTGACATCTTGGGCACACCGCGCCGCAACTCATTGAATCTGGTCGTCCCTGCGACAAGCTCTCGCATGAGCACCATGGTCCAACGTGTGCAAAGGACTTCCGACGCCATCGCGACAGGGCAAAATTGCTTGTATCCGGCCTGGGTCATTTCGCGTTTCCTTTTCTAATGAGGACGACTTTAGGCTTCCGGCGTTGATCCGCCTAGTTCAGAAACTGAATCCAGCAGTTCAGATCGGTAACTGGATCGAAAGCTGTGACACCTCGTAAGCTCCAATCTCAAGCCTCGATATTCGATGCTGAAATCCTATTGGAGAAACCGATGAGTGTATTCCTAATTGCAGAAATCAAAGTCACTGACGACAGCTGGGTTCCGAACTATGCCGCCAACGTTCACAATCTGGTCGAGAAACACGGCGGAAAATATCTGTCTCGCAGTGGCAATATCGAAACACTCGAAGGCACTGACAAAGACAGCACCTTAATCGCCATTCTTGAATTTCCAAGCCGCGCCGCTTTGGACAGCTTTGCCGCAGACCCCGACTACGCGCCTTACGGGCAAGCACGGCAAGCCGGCAGCATCAGCAATTTCCATGTGATCGATGACACCGATCTCGCCGGAGCGATTCCCTACCTCAAGGCTGGCTGATTGCAGACAAGAGCGCCAACGGGCAATCGTTGGCACAGCTAGTGGATGGAGTTTGTGGGTCGATCTGGTCATTGAAGGCCAGAACTGACACCCGCCGACAAAAAAACCCGCCGCAGTCACCTGCGGCGGGGGTCATTCTTCAGCAAGGCGGGTAGGATTTATGCGTCGCTCGTCAGTGCCGCACCAAGGAGATCGCCCAAGGATGCGCCGCTGTCGGAAGAACCGTACTGTTCGACTGCTTCTTTTGCTTCTGCGATCTCGCGTGCTTTGATCGACAGACCCAAC
>CBDTYC010000042.1:0-13197 GCA_965364495.1 uncultured Yoonia sp.
ATCCACTACAAAACGCAAGCCGATTATGGCGGTCGTGCCAGATACCGCAGCGCAAAAGCCAACAAATGCGGCCCTTCTTGCGCGCCGCGAAGCTGCTGTCGCACGTGGCGTCGCCTCTGCGACCCCGATATTCGCCGACCGTGCCGAAAACGCGGAACTCTGGGACGTTGAGGGCAACCGTTTCGTCGATTTTGCTGGCGGAATTGCGGTTCTGAATACTGGCCACCGCCATCCCAAAGTGATTGCAGCGGCGAAAGCCCAGGAAGACCACTATACCCACACCAGCTTTCAGGTTGTTCCATACGAGCCTTACGTCGCATTGGCCGAAAAGCTGAATGCGCTGGCACCCGGCGATCATGCAAAGAAATCCCTGTTGGTGACAACAGGGGCCGAAGCCGTCGAAAACGCGGTCAAGATCGCCCGCGCGGCAACTGGCAGGCCCGGTGTCATTGCCTTTACCGGTGGTTATCATGGTCGCACGCTTCTGACGCTGGGCATGACTGGCAAGATCAGCCCCTACAAAAAGGACGTCGGACCATTCCCGTCCGATATCTACCGTGCGCCGTTTCCGTCCTTGCGCGATGGAATCACCGTTCAAGACGCGCTGACCGGTCTGCGTAACCTGTTCCTGACTGATGCGCAGCCAGAGCGGATCGCCGCGATCATCATTGAGCCGGTCTTGGGCGAAGGCGGCTATACGCCGGTTCCATTCGAAATGATGCAAGCCTTGCGCGAAATCTGTGACACCCACGGCATCATGCTGATCGCTGATGAAATCCAGTCAGGCTTTGGCCGGACAGGCAAGTGGTTCGCGATCGAGCATTCCGGCGTTGTTCCCGACTTGATAACAGCCGCAAAATCAATGGCAGGCGGTTATCCGATTGCAGGCGTCATCGGGCGTGCCGAGGTGATGGATGCGGTCATTCCTGGCGGACTTGGTGGCACTTATGGTGGTAACCCGGTTGCTTGTGCTGCTGCACTTGCTGCAATCGAAGTGATTGAAGAAGAAGGTCTGCTGGCCCGTTCGCTGGCGCTGGGCGAGATGTTGACCGCCCGCTTTGCCGAGATCGGTTCGCGTGTCGCACCTTACCGGATGTGGGACATCCGTGGACTGGGCGCGATGTTGGCCGTTGAATTCGTCACCGACTTTGACACGGCGACACCGGACGCTGCCTTTACCAAGGCGGTCATTGCACATGCCCATGCGCGCGGCCTGATCCTACTGGCTTGCGGCATGCACGGAAATGCGCTGCGCATCATGGTGCCGCTGACAGCCTCTGACCAGATCATCAATGAAGGCCTCGAGATCTTCGAGGCAGCACTGATTGCTGCGTTGGCTGAATCGAACAGCTAAACCGTTTCTCAATTATATATAGAAAAGGGCGCGCCATCGGCGCGCCCTTTTTGTTGGCGCGTCACTTTGCATTCAATGTCAGCTGCGCAACTCACTAGCCTATCAGCAACGGCATCATGAGCGTGGCAAGGCTGAGGACCAAGAAGAAACCAGCCATATCCGTGATCGTCGTCAGAAGCGGCCCGCTCGCGACGGCAGGATCTTGTCCAACATGCTTTAGCAGCAGTGGAACGACACCCCCGATAGAGACGGCGATGATTGTATTCAACGCCAGCGCCAGACCGATCACCAGACCAAGGTAGGGGTTACCTTTCCAAATCCAGCAGACGATACCGATCAGGATACCCAGAACAATGCCGTTGATCACGCCAACCGACACTTCTTTCAACCACACCCGCATCGCGTCTTTGGGGCGGACAAGACCGAGTGACAATTCGCGCATGGTCACACCAACTGCCTGGTTGCCAGAACAGCCGCTCATGTCCGACACCATTGGTAGGAAAACCGCGATGGCAATAACAGCGGCCAAGGTTTCTTCGTAGGCGGAAATCACGCTTGCGGCGATAATATTCAGAACGATATTGGCCGACAACCACGCCAGACGTCGGCGCGACCGGATTGCCAGCGGCATGGTGCGCAATTCGTCGCCCACAAGACCCTGCAGACGCAAGTTGTCGCTTTCTGATCGGGCCAGAACGGCCGCATCAACCGCTGTGCGCGAAATGACACCGACCAGAATGCCCGCGTCATCGACAACGGGAAAGCCAAGGAAATCATAGTCGTCGAAGTAGTCCTGCAACGTGCTCAGGTCTGCGTCGACGGCAATCGTCAACGGCATGATCATGATCTCTTCGAGACGTGCGCTGCGTTTGGCTGTCAACAGACCGCGCAATGACACAACGCCGACCGGACGACCGTCACCGTCAATGATATAGGGGTGCTGGCCGTTGTACCGTTCCAGATCTTCATCGTCGCTGGCAAGGCTGCGCAAGACAGCCCCCACGGTTTGATCGCGCCGGAATGTAAATGCGTCTGCCAGCATCAGACCACCGGCCGTCTCGGACGGGTATTCGGCCAATCTGCGGATGCCTGCGGCGTCGTCCGGGTCGATCCCGGCAAGGATTGCTTCGCCGTCTTCCTTGTCCAACTCGCCAATCACATCGGCCTGCAAATCCGAATCGAGTTCGTCAAAAATCTCGACGGCTTTGTTTGTTTCGAGACGTTCGAGCAGATCGCTGGCAAGTTCGATCGGGGCCTCTTCGATCAAACGTGAAGCCAAGTCAGCAGACAAAAGCGAGATCAGCGTATCGCGGTCTTTGGGACCAAAGTTCAACAGCTCGCGCAAGGCCTCACTGATGGTCACACTATCAAGTAATTCAGTGAGTTTCTCGCCATCGGCACTGGCAAGCAGCGTCGCTAGTTCGGCAGTGAAATCTACCGCCTCGAGATCGGTTTCTTCAGTCTGTGGAGCAGTCATAAAACGGTACCTCGCTGCCAGAGTTGACCTTTCACTTATCTGACTTGATAAAAATAATAAACAGTCCTAACGTTTGATGATGACGTCCCGTGGGTTGGTCGCTGCGGCTGCAAGCGTTGCTACAATGCCGCAAGTGAGTTGGTTTTTGTGTAATCTTGTCTAAGCCGCAAGCAAGTCATGGGCGTAAATTGGGGGTAACAGGCTCCCAACACAAAGAGACCTTCCAAAAGGGAGGCAAAAAAACATCACATTCTCAGGGAGAGAAGAATGAAATTTTTTAAACATCTCGCATTTGCGGGGGCCATGCTGGCCGGTACCGCAACAACCGCACAAGAACAGTTCATCACGATCGGCACCGGTGGCCAGACCGGCGTTTACTTTGTGGTCGGTCAGTCGATTTGTCGTCTGGTGAACCGTGGAACTGCGGATCACAATCTCAAATGCACAGCCCCGTCCACGGGCGGCTCGATTGCCAATATCAATGCGATCATGGCGGGTGACATGGACATGGGCGTGGCCCAATCCGATTGGCAGTATCACGCCTACAACGGCACGTCCGAATTCGAAGGCAACCGGTTCGAGAACGAGCGGGCTGTGTTCTCTGTACACGGTGAGCCATTCACGGTGATCGCACGTGCAGATTCCGGCATCACGACATTTGCAGATCTTCAAGGCAAGCGCGTCAACATCGGCAACCCGGGTTCCGGTCAGTATGCCACGATGCAAGTCGTCATGAACGCACTTGGCTGGACAATGGACGATTTTGCGCTGGCATCAGAGTTGAAGCCAGCCGAGCAGGCCGCTGCACTGGGCGACAACAAGGTTGACGCAATCATCTACACTGTTGGTCACCCCAACGGGTCAATCCAGGAAGCGGTGTCCACAGTTGACGCTGTTATGATCCCCGTAACCGGCCCTGAGATTGATGCTTTGATAGCCGAGAACCCTTACTATGCAGCTGCAACGATCCCCGGTGGCATGTATGAAGGTTCGCCTGATGCGACGAACACGTTCGGTGTAAAAGCGACGTTCGTGACATCAGCGGATGTCGACGATGAAGTCGTTTATCAGGTCGTAAAGGCTGTCTTTGACAACTTTGACCGCTTCAAGCGTCTGCACCCGGCGTTCGAGAACCTTACCGAAGAACAGATGGTCCGTGATGGTCTGTCCGCACCTCTGCACGACGGTGCTGCGCGCTACTACCGCGAAAAAGGTTGGATCGAGTAAGCGGAAACTCCGTTTAACCGATTAATATATGGCGCGGCGGTCAGGCTGCCGCGCTTTGGCAGCCAATGATCGCGTTCAATGGACCGTCGGGGGATATCATGACAAACGACCCAAACCAGCAGCAAGCCGCTGCCGTTGAAAATGCAGCCGCCGGTCGTGGCGGGCTTTCGCAGGAAGAACTTGATGCACTGGTTGCATCATCCGATACCGGTGGCCGTGGCACGACAGGCACCGTCGGGTTATTCTTGACATGCGTCGCACTGGCGTGGTCGTTGTTTCAGCTTTGGATCGCATCCCCGTTTCCATTCATGGTTGGGTGGGGCGTCTTTAATGACACCGAAAGCCGGTCAATCCATTTGGCATTTGCCATCTTCCTTGCTTTCGCGGCATTCCCCGCCGCACGCACAAAATTCCAACTGGGTCTAGGGATCACAGTTCCGGTCGTTCTGGCATTTCTCTTTATGACCAGCGCGAAAGTCGACACGCCCACGTGGTGGATTCCAATCATCGCGATCTTGGTGGTTGCCGCCGTTGCCCTTGGCTCTCCCAAAAGTCGGGTGCCTGTGTGGGAATGGGCGCTGGCCGTCATCGGAGCGATGGCAGCCTTGTATCTGTTCGTCTACTACCGTGATATCTCGAGCCGCGTCGGCGCACCGATTATGCAGGACTTTGTGGTCGCGGTAATTGGCATCATGCTTTTGCTCGAGGCAACGCGCCGCGCCCTTGGACCTGCCTTGATGATCGTGGCGTCGGTTTTTCTTGTCTACACGGTGCTTGGCCCGAACATGCCCAGCATCATCGCCCACAAGGGCAACAGCCTGTCCGAGATCGTTAACCACCAATGGATCACCACCGAGGGTGTGTTCGGCATCGCGCTGGGCGTGTCGACTGGCTTTGTTTTCCTGTTTGTGCTTTTCGGCTCACTGCTGGATCGCGCTGGCGCAGGTAACTACTTTATTCAGGTCGCGTTCAGCCTGATGGGGCATATGAAAGGCGGTCCTGCAAAGGCGGCTGTTGTGTCATCGGCGATGACGGGCCTGATTTCCGGTTCATCGATTGCCAACGTGGTGACGACGGGTACTTTTACGATCCCATTGATGAAGAAAGTTGGTTTCAGCTCTGAAAAAGCGGGTGCCGTCGAAGTGGCATCATCTGTGAACGGGCAAATCATGCCACCTGTTATGGGTGCCGCTGCGTTCCTGATGGTCGAATACGTGGGTATTCCCTATTTCGATGTGGTCAAGCATGCGTTCCTGCCAGCGGTTATTTCATACATAGCACTTGTCTATATCGTGCACCTCGAAGCGCTAAAGGCCGGCATGGAAGGCTTGCCAAGGGCATATGTCCCCAAGCCGATTGTGCAGCGCCTGATTGGCATTGCCTTTACCATCGCGGCGATCTGCGCAATCTCATTCATTGTGTACTTTGGCATGGGCTGGATCCGGCCTGCGTTCCCGAATGCAGCGGGTTACATCATCTTCGCATTTCTGACGGCCGTCTATGTCGGACTACTTTATGTGGCCAGTCGCGAAGAACCACTTGAACTGGACGATCCGAACGCACCGGTCACGGCTTTGCCATTGCCCGGTCCGACGATCCGGTCCGGTCTGCACTTTATCCTGCCCGTGGTGGTGCTGGTGTGGGCCTTGATGGTTGATCGCCTTTCACCCGGCCTTTCGGCATTCTGGGCGACGGCCTACATGATCTTCATCCTGCTTACCCAGCGTCCACTTACAGCAATGATGCGCGGCGAAGGACGCTTGGCTGGTGCCATTCGTGCGGGCGGAATGGACCTGATTGATGGACTTGAAACCGGTGCCCGCAATATGATCGGTATCGGGATCGCGACAGCAACTGCGGGTATTATCGTCGGGGCTGTCAGCCAGACAGGTGTCGGTTCCGCACTTGCAGACGTGGTCGAGGTCCTGTCGGGGGGAAATATCCTTGCGATCCTGTTCCTGACGGCTGTCTTGTCACTGATCCTTGGCATGGGTTTGCCCACGACGGCGAACTATATTGTTGTATCGGCATTGCTTGCACCGGTGATCGTGACATTGGGACAGCAAAACGGGTTGATTGTTCCGCTGATCGCGGTCCATCTCTTTGTTTTCTACTTCGGTATTATGGCTGATGTGACGCCGCCTGTTGGCCTTGCCAGTTTTGCAGCAGCAGCCGTGTCCGGCGGTGACCCGATCAAGACCGGTGTGGTTGCGTTCTTCTACAGCTTGCGGACTGCAGCTTTGCCCTTCCTGTTCATCTTCAACACCGAACTGCTGTTGATCGACGTCTCTTTGGGGCAGGGGGTGTTCGTGTTCATTGTCGCGACAATTGCGATGCTGCTGTTCGCGGCGGCAACCCAAGTCTGGTTCTTGGCCAAAAACCGTTTCTATGAGACAGTGGCACTGTTGCTGATCGCATTCACCTTGTTCCGTCCGGGCTTTTGGATGGACATGATGTCGCCGCCATACAGCGAAGAACAGCCAGTTGAAATTGCAGATGCTGCACTGGCAACCCCTGTCGGAGAAGATCTGCGTCTGCGCGTGGCGGGCATGAATGATCTGGGCGACCCGATCGAATTCGTGGCGGTCCTGACCATTCAGGACGGGGCAACCGGTGAAGAACGTCTAGAGAATGCGGGCCTGATGTTCCGCAACGAAGGTGAAACACTGTACATCGACGATGTTGCGTTTGGCAGTGCTGCCGAAACAGCAGGGCTGGATTGGGATCAAGAGGTGCTGCGCGTTTTGCGCCCTGTCAATCAGCCAAGCAAGTACCTGATGTTCCTGCCCGCATTGGCACTACTGGGTGGCGTTGTGTTCTTGCAGCTTGGCCGCACGAGACGCAAAGATGCAAAAGCCGCAGCCGCGTAAAGGAAAAGAACATGTTCAAAACAGTCCTTCTGACAATTGACCTGAACGCAAAGGCGTCTTGGGAACTGGCCTTGCCGCAAGCGGTCGAACTTGTGCGATCATCCGGTGGACGCCTTCATATCATGTCGGTGGTTCCTGACATGGGCACTCCGTTGGTCGAGGGCTTCTTCCCCGAAAATTTCGAGGAAAGAGCAGTGGCGGCTGCGGCAAAAGCGCTCGACCTTCTGGTCAGGAACAACGTGCCTGACGATATCGATGTGAAGCAGCATCTGGCTTTTGGCAAAATTCACAAGAAAGTCCTGAAATCCATCGAGGAAACGCAGTGCGACCTGGTCGTGATGGGGTCTCATAAGCCGGACCGCGTGCGAGAATTCCTTGTCGGATCAAATGCAGACCGTGTTGTGCGCAGATCGCCTGTTTCAGTTCTTGTTGTAAGGTCGTAATAGGTGCGTAAAGCAGAGATAATGACAGCCACTTCAGGCTGCCTCTGTTCTTACGGAGAATTCAGGATATGACACCTTTCGCAATAGCCGGCGTGCAAATGTATGTTCACGCGCTTCAACCTAACGTCGAAGGGATGCTGCATCGCCTTGACGTGTTGATGGCACGTTTCCCTTGGACGCAGATGGTTCTGTTCAGCGAGCTGGCACCATTTGGCCCGCTTGAAAAATTCAAACTGCCGCCAGAGAATGATGTTATCAATCAGTTCTGCGACGCGGCACGTCGCCACAAAGTCTGGCTTATTCCGGGGTCGATGTTTCTGACATCGCCGGATGACGGTTTGGTGCGCAACACATCGCTGGTCATCGACCCTGATGGCAATATTGTTAAGCGTTATGCCAAGATGTTCCCGTTCCTTCCCTATGAGGCTGGCGTGGCTCCGGGCACTGAATTCTGTGTCTTTGATGTGCCTGATGTGGGCCGGTTTGGCTTGTCTATCTGCTACGACATGTGGTTCCCGGAAACGACACGGGAATTGACCAGCCAAGGCGTTGAGGTGCTGTTGCATCCGGTGCTGACCGGCACCACCGACCGTGACGCCGAACTGGCAATCGCGCGCGCTACGGCGGCGCAGTTCCAGTGCTATGTTATTGATATCAACGGCTTGGGGACTGGCGGTATTGGCAAGTCTTGCGTTGTGGATCCCACGTCATTGGTGCTGCACCAGTCCGGTGGACAAGAAGATATGTTCCCGATCGAGATTGATCTTTCTATGGTGCGCAGGCAGCGTGAAACGGGGATGAAGGGCCTTGGTCAGGTGCTCAAAAGCTTCCGCGACCGGTCGGTTGATTTCTCTGTTTATGACCGCAGCAGCGGAACGGATTCTTTCTTGCGCACTCTGGGACCGCTTGAAGTGCCACAACAAGGATCGCGTGCAGGTCTGCACGTCGATGTTCCAGCAACAATCGAAGCCGAGCGCGCGGCAAAAGCGCCAATTGTGGGCAACGGTATTTCGCCTGTGATGGGCAAAACAACAAGCGGCTGATCTGCGAGATCTGTCAGCAAGGCGCTGGCGGGCTATCTTCGTAAATCAGCTCATAATCGAGAGGATGACCGATGGATTCCGTCAGCGACTATTACTCTGCAACGCAATTGCGCACTGACAGGTGGAGCGCTTTGCGCGAAGTGACCGCGGGTATTGCAAGGAACATACCAGGTAAGATTTCGGCAAAAGACCGCACCAAGGTGCAGGAGCTTTTTGATTCGCTGGCTTTGATCGAACCATACTGGGCATTTCCCGGAATGGCGGCCTTTGATCACATGCGCCGGCAGTTTGACCATAACAGCTTTGGTGATCTTGCGTTTTCGGTTCACCGTGTCACGCGGGCCTTGACCACAGGCGCATATCGCAGGCGTCATATCCCGCTAGAGCGCGACAGCATGGACAAGGAAGAACACGACGACGAGGCGCTCTTGTCGCCTGAAGCGCGCGCGCTGACCAAACCATATTTCGAAGTACTCATTGTTGATAGCGTCAGCGAACAGCAGGAACGCTGGCTAAAGAACAACGTCGCGCGGATGCGCCGTGTCGAGGACCCTTTCACTTATGAAGCCTTGGTTGTTCCAAGCCTTGAAGATGCTCTGATTGCCGTTCTTTTCAATCACAACATTCAGGCAATCGTTGTGCGTCCGGGTCTTGTGTTGAAATCTAGCCTCGACAACGAAATCCTGCACAGCTTCCTGAACCGTGCTGGCGGGGCAGAGGCTATCGATGCCATGCAACCCGAAGACTACGGTCCAGAACTTTGCAGGTTGATCGGTCGGGTCAGACCGGAACTGGACGCCTATCTTGTCACTGAACGCTCGGTCGAGGACATCGCTGGGTTGGATCTGGGGATTTGCCGCCGTGTTTTCTATAATCAGGAAGACTTCCTGGAGTTGCACCTGAATATCCTGCGCGGTGTCGAGGCGCGCTATAAGACACCGTTCTTTACTGCTTTGGTCAATTACTCCAAGCAACCGACGGGCGTGTTTCACGCGATGCCGATCAGCCGCGGCAAGTCGATTACCCGCAGCCACTGGATTCAGGACATGGGCGCGTTTTACGGCCCCAACATCTTTTTGGCCGAAACCTCTGCGACGTCGGGCGGGCTTGATAGCCTTCTTGAACCCCATGGCCCCATCAAAGAGGCGCAAGAGATGGCCAGTCGGGCCTTTGGTTCCAAGCAAACGTTCTTTGCGACCAACGGCACGTCGACCTGTAACAAGATTGTCGTGCAGGCGGTCATTCGTCCTGGCGATATCGTGCTGGTGGACCGCGATTGCCATAAATCGCACCACTACGGGATGGTTCTGGCAGGGGCAGAGGTTGTCTATCTCGATAGTTATCCGCTCAACGAGTATTCGATGTACGGCGCTGTGCCGCTGCGCGAAATCAAGCATCAATTGCTTGCACTCAAGGCTGCAGGCAAGCTGGACCGCGTTCGAATGCTGCTTTTGACAAACTGCACATTTGACGGCCTCGTTTACAACGTCGAACGCGTCATGGAGGAATGTCTGGCGATCAAGCCCGACCTTGTTTTCCTATGGGACGAGGCATGGTTTGCCTTTGCACGGTTCAGCCCGACATACCGTCAGCGTACCGGTATGCGGACTGCCAATAACCTGCGCAAACGCCTGCGCACCGACGCTCACAAAGCGGCCTATGAGGCACAGCAAAAGGAATTGGCCGACGCCAGCGACGAAGACTGGCTGGACACACGTCTTATCGCGCCACCAAGTGCAAGAATTCGTGTGTACGCGACCCAGTCAACGCACAAGACCCTGACGTCGCTGCGGCAAGGGTCAATGATCCACGTGAGCGATCAGGACTTCAAGGGCGAGGTCGAGCAAAGCTTCCACGAAGCTTATATGACGCACACGTCCACGTCTCCGAACTACCAGATTATCGCCTCGCTGGATGTCGGTCGGCGACAGGTCGAACTTGAAGGCTTCGAGTTTGTGCAACGCCAGATCGAGGCCGCGATGTCGATGCGGCGCGCGATTTCATCCCACCCGTTGTTGCAGAAGTACTTCAAGGTACTGACCGCAGGCGATATGATCCCCGAACATCACCGTCAAAGCGGCGTGACCAGCTACTACGACAACGAACAGGGCTGGACGGATATGTGGGACTGCTGGGAACAGGACGATTTCGTTCTGGACGCCACGCGGGTTACCCTTGCCGTGGGTGGGACCGGATGGGACGGCGACACGTTCAAGAACAATGTTCTGATGGACAAATACGGTATCCAGATCAACAAGACGTCCCGCAACACCGTGCTTTTCATGACAAACATCGGCACAACGCGATCATCGGTTGCCTACTTGATCGAAGTACTTGTCGAAATTGCCAACGAGCTGGATGATCTACTGGACGATGCCTCGAAAATGGAGCGGTTGTCGTTTGACCGGCGGGTCAAAAACCTGACGGAAAACTATCCGCCATTGCCTGATTTCAGCCGGTTCCACGATGCGTTCCGGCCTGATGATATCACGCCAGAAGGTGATATTCGCACCGCCTACTACCTGAGCTATGACGAAAAGAATTGCGATTATCTTGAGCTGGAAGGGTCGTTGAAAGACGCGCTGGATGCCGGTCAGGAAGTCGTCTCTGCGAGCTTCATCATTCCTTACCCGCCAGGATTTCCGATCCTTGTGCCGGGGCAGGTGATCAGTAAGGAAATCCTTGCTTTCATGCTCGCTCTCGATGTCAACGAAATCCACGGATACCGCGCGGATCTGGGTTTGCGCGTCTTCACCCCAGAGGCTTTGGCGAGTGTGCCGAAGCCGACAAACACCAATCCTGCAAAAAAATAAGGAAGGGACACAACATGCCAACAGTGCTCAAGAATATCTCGGAAATCCGGCGGTTCTTTCACCGGAACGAAGACCCGATCTATTTTATCTCGGCGACCAACTTCAACCTGTTGGGTCTTGATGAATGGGTGAAGAACTTCAAGTATATCTGCTACATTGATTGTTATGGCGGCAAACACCCCAACGTCTTCTGCCCTTCCGAACAGCCGCATGCGGAATTCCAGTCGATCGAGGACATCAACAACTACCTGTTGCAGCACAAAGAGGTCATCGACTTCATCAAAAGACGTGGTGGCAAGCCCAAGTTCGTGTTCTTGATGTTCGACGAAGAAACCGAGCGCCTTTCAAAAGAACTCGGGGCGGACGTATGGTTCCCGAAAGCCAGCTTGCGCACATCGATGGACAACAAGATTGCCACCGTCCGCATCGGCAACAAAGCTGGCGTGCCGTCTGTGCCGAATGTGTTGGCCGAAGTCACATCATATGAAAACCTGCGCGAAACATGTGAAAAGGCCAATATCGGGCACGATCTTGTCTTGCAGTCGGCATTTGGTGACAGCGGCCATACAACGTTTTTCATCAAGTCCGAGGCAGACTTCCGCCGCCACGAACACGAGATCATCGGCGAGGGCGAGATCAAGATCATGAAGCGGATCGACTGTCGTGGCTCCGCCATCGAAGCTTGTGCCACGAAAGAGGGCACGATTGTTGGCCCGCTGATGACAGAACTTGTAGGTTTCAAGGACCTGACGCCGTATCGCGGCGGCTGGTGCGGCAATGAAATCCTGTCGACGGCCTTTCCGCCCAAAGTACGCCAAAAAGCGCGCGAGCTGACCTTCAAATTTGGCGAGCAGTTGCGCAAGGAAGGCTATCGTGGCTACTTCGAGCTTGATTTCCTGATAGACAAAAAGACCAACGAAATCTGGCTTGGTGAATTGAACCCACGTATCACAGGTGCTTCGTCCATGACCAACCATGCCGCGTTTGCCCATGCCGACGCGCCGTTGTTCTTGTTCCACCTGCTTGAGTTCTCGAAGAAGAAATTCGATCTTGATACGACCGAACTGAACAACCGCTGGGCCAACCCTGACATGATCGACAGTTGGTCACAGATGGTCATCAAGCACACCGACGACAACGTCGATATTTGCACCGCGGCACCTGAAACCGGCATCTACAAAATGCTGGAAGACGGGCGTGTTGTGTTTGACCGCTTCGACTATCACCGTCGTGCGGTTGAATCTGAAAACGAGGCGTTCTTCTTGCAGATCATGCAGCCCGGCAGCTACCGCTACGAAGGTGCTGACATCGGTATTCTGGTGACACGTGGTCGTTCGATGACCAAGAATTTCCAGTTGAACGAGCGCGCGAAAAAGTGGATTCACGGCATCAAACAGACTGTCGACGGCCAAGCACTTCCTGTGGCGAATGCAGGACCTGCGATTGCCGACCCTGCGTTCAAAATCCTGTAAAGGAATAGACCATGCTTTGGCGTGCCATCAGCGAAGACATGCCCGGTCCCAAGTGGGCCGGGCTTTTCGCGGAATACTGGCCGCATTATAAACGCTGGTGGCTCAAGGCCGGCGATGCAGCGCGCCCTACCTATCTGAAAAGCAGGGGCGCGCTCAAAGAACACATGCCGGAAATGGTGCCGCTTTACGACAACTTGTGCGATCTTGCAGGCGGCGGCGATCAAGCGGCACGATTCCTGAGCTTTTACTGCCCTCCGCCCTATCTGTCTGGCTGTTCGCAGGCCATCTGGACGGGGCAGGAACCCGTTCTTGTCCGAAATTACGACTATAATCCCAATGCTTTCGATTGCCTGTTGCTGCGGACAAACTGGCAAGGGCGGCAAGTGATCGGCACGTCCGATGGGCTGTGGGGGCTTGTTGACGGGATGAACGACGCGGGGTTGGCAATCTCGCTGACCTTTGGCGGACGCCGCGTCGTGGGCAACGGTTTTGGTGTTC
>CBDTYC010000043.1:0-13080 GCA_965364495.1 uncultured Yoonia sp.
GCGTCTTGTTGATCACATAGACGCGGCCCTTACGGCGCACGACGCGGCAATCGCGATGACGCTGCTTGAGCGAGCGGAGGGAGTTACGTACCTTCATTTGGTCGTTTCCTTCTTGTCGCGGCGCGCGGATTGCGCCTTGGGTTAAAGTTTGGACCCCTAAAGGCCCGTGAATTCATGGTGGACGATACTGGGATCGAACCAGTGACCCCTTCGATGTCAACGAAGTGCTCTACCGCTGAGCTAATCATCCATGTCTTCTGCGTTTTACGACACGTCCCATAACGAAATAGGACGCGGGCAATCCGCGTCAGTCGTGCGGTCTATAAAAGGAGTCGGAGGAGGGATCAAGGCCTTTTGAAATTTTCCCTAAACACGCTATCTATGGTCGGGAAAGGACAATTCAGTGCTTAGTTCTGCATATCATCTGGCCCGACCGGCGTCACTTACGACAAGCGTGGTTTTTGCGTCTCCGCATAGTGGCCGTGACTATGCCAAGTCTTTCTTGCGCCAAGCCATGCTAAGCGCAAGCGAGATCCGTTCATCCGAAGATGCATATGTTGACCTTCTTTTTGAAACCGCTCCGGATCACGGCGCACCTTTCCTGACGGCCAGCGCGCCGCGGGCTTTTCTGGATTTGAACCGCGGGCCGGACGAGCTTGATCCTGCGTTGATCGAAGGTGTGCGTCGACCCGCGCATAACCCGCGCATCGCAAGTGGTCTTGGGGTCATTCCGCGGGTGGTTGCCAACGGGCGCCATATTTATCGCGGGAAACTACCTTTGGCCGAGGCCCATGACAGGATAGCGAACTATTGGCGCCCCTATCATGACCAGTTGCAAACGCTACTGGACGAAAGCATCAACACGTTCGGCGAGGCGATTTTGATTGATTGCCACTCGATGCCGCATGAGGCGCTGGAGAATGTTGGCCCGCCGGGTGCATCACGGCCCGATATCGTCATCGGTGACCGTTTTGGTGCGACCGCAAGCAGTTGGGTCGTTGAACATGCCGAGGCCGCCTTTGCCTCGGCCGGATTGCGTGTTGCGCGCAATATGCCGTTTGCGGGTGCATTTATCGCGCAGCATTATGGCCGCCCGTCACGTGGTCAACATGCCTTGCAGGTCGAAATCGATCGTGGGCTTTACATGAATGAACGTACACTCGAACCGAATGCCAATTTCACGCCTTTCAAGACGCTGTTGCAGGCAGTGATTGCACAGGTTGCGGATATTGGTCGTGCAAGTGATCGGAAAGTGGCCGCCGAATAACGGGCATACTCCATAGGACCGGTTAGATACCCAACCCATTTCTATCTAAGCGCGCGGCCTTTGATGATGGCATCTTTACCGAACTTCGCACGGATCTGATCGGCGGCCTTTTCAGCGGCTGCACGTTTTTGTGCGCCGGGGTCCAGCAGATCGCCTTCGAGATCTGCCTCGGTATCTGGCGAAATATCAGACAAGCCGACCCCCAAAAGCCGAAATGGCCCCCGATCGCTTACTTGATCGAAAAGGCCCCGCGCTGTTCGATAGATCGTGTCCGCGATCTGCGTCGGATGCCGCAAGCTTTGGCGCTTGGATACCAGTTTAAAATCCGAGGTCTTGAGTTTTAGCGTAATGACCCGACCTGCTTTGCCCGTCGCCTTGGCCCGTGCAGATACTTTTTCCGCCATGCGCCAAAGATGCCCGTCCAGAATGTCCACATCGCCGGTGTCTTCGTTGAAGGTCGTCTCGTTCGAGAGCGTCTTGACCGGCGCATGCGATGAAATTCTGCGCCCGTCCTCGCCCCGCGCCAGACTATAAAGACGCTCGCCCATGCCGCCGAAACGCGCATGTAGGTCGCGGCGGTCCCAGCGCAAGAGATCATCAAAAGTACGAATACCGGCGTCATTCAGACTGCCTTGTGCGGCAGGACCAATGCCCCAGATCAAACGCACGGATTTCGGACGCAAGAACGCCGTCGTTTCTTCCTTGCCGATGATTGAAAACCCGCGCGGCTTATCAAGGTCGGATGCTACTTTTGCCAGAAACTTGTTATGCGATAGCCCGATCGACCCCGTAAGCCCCAGTTCGTCTTTCATCCGCTTTACCAGCCGCGCAAGCATGACTGCGGGTGGCGCGTGGTGCAGTTTCTGCGTTCCGCGCAAGTCCATAAAGGCTTCGTCCAATGACAGCGGCTCGACCACAGGGGTCAGTTCATCCATCATTTCGCGGATCGCCTTTGACGCGGTGACATAAGCGTCAAAGTCGGGCCGCACGACGACGGCCTCGGGGCAGAGTTTGAGAGCCTGGAACATAGGCATTGCTGACCTGACGCCCTTTATGCGTGCCACATAGCAGGCCGTTGAAACCACGCCGCGTCTTCCGCCGCCAATGATGACCGGTTTATCCGCAAGCGCCGGATTGTCGCGCTTGGCGACCGATGCGTAGAATGCGTCACAATCCATGTGTGCAATGCAAAGATCGAATAGTTCGGGATGGCGCGTTACGCGCGGACTGCGACAATTGGGACAGCGTGTTTCGCTATCGAATGTGGTCAGGCAGTCGCGGCACAATGCAGGCATGAGGCACAGTAATGGTGGCAGGTTGCGGGCGCAACGGGCTGCCCGCTGGTTTCCGGTCGGGAATTTGGGCCATACCCTTTGTATCTTGTTGCCATTCGGGGCTAGGCTGACGGTATGGTCGACAAAGTTATCAATCCCATTGCCGCGTTTGACGTTGATGGCGCACATGTTGCGCCAGCGACCGGTGACGCCCTCGATCTTGATGTGAAATCGGGCTACCGCTGGTTGCACCTTGATCTGAATGATCCCGAACTGAAGGTGTGGGCGAAGCGCCATCTTCCTGAAATCGCAGCACGGGCATTGATGCAGACCGAGACCCGGCCAAGGTGCGAGCGTTTGGCTGACGGGCTGATCCTGAATCTGCGTGGTGTGAATCTGAACCCCGGTTCCAATCCAGAGGATATGGTGTCCTTGCGCATGTGGGTGACGCCCAACGCAATTGTCTCCGGTCGCAAACGAAAGGTCTGGGCCGTCGATGCGATCAGCCAGTCTGCCGCGGCAGGCATCGCGCCCGCAACCGTGGGGCGGTTTCTGGCAGAGATCATTTACGGGCTGACAACCCGCATTGAAACCGTCTCGATCGCGCTGCAAGACGAAACCGACGCTCTGGAAGAGGCCGTCTTGGAAGGCCGCAAGCTGCCCGGCGGTCAGCTGGGAAACCTGCGTCAGGCCGTGATCAAGATGCGCCGCTTTGTGAACCCGCAAAGAGAAGCAATTGCTGCACTGGCCGCTATGGATAACTGGATTATCGCACCGGACGAATTGGCGCTTCTGCGTGAAAGTAGCAACAGAACAAGACGCATCGTCGAAGAGCTGGACGCGAACCGTGACCGGTTGGCGGCGCTTCAGGAACACATCGATGCCGATCGCGCCCATGCGCTGGGCCGCAATAGCTATATCCTGTCTGTCGTCGCTGCGATATTTCTGCCGCTTGGGTTTCTGACCGGGCTTTTCGGGGTGAATGTTGGCGGGATGCCGGGCGTTGGCTCGCCGGTCGCATTCTGGCTTTTGACCGGTGCATCAGTGACCAGTGGCGTGGCGTTGTACGTTATTTTCAGGTATTCAAAGTGGCTCTGAAAGGGTTCAAACGATGATTAGAAACCTCTTGCCACTGGCCGCTTTGTTGATGGGCTCGGCCTTTTTGTTGTTTGCAGGCGGCGTAAACAGCCTGATTTTGCCAGTACGCGGCGAGGTCGAAGGTTTCTCGGCGGCCTCTCTGGGTATGCTGGGCACGGGTTGGGCGCTGGGCTATGTGGCTGGCTGTTTGCGTACTCCGGCACTTGTCGCGCGCGTCGGTCATATTCGCGCGTTCGGGGCGATGTGCGCAATTGCTGCAATCGCCGTCTTGCTGTCGCTTGTCCTGATCTCGCCTTGGGTCTGGATACCTGTGCGGGCGCTTTCCGGTTTCTGTTTCGCAGGCGCCGCTATGATCGTCGAAAGCTGGCTGAATGAACGCACGGACGCGACGTCGCGCGGGCGCGTTTTTGGCATTTACACAATGGTCAATCTGGGTGCCACGACCGCAGGTCAGATGTCTCTGACTTTGGGTGATCCGAGCGGGTATTTCTTTTTTGTGCTGGCCGCGATGATCTATTGTCTGGCACTGTTGCCAACCGCAATCTCTGCAACAACGACGCCCAAGCCCTTGACCAGCGTTTCTCTGGACCTGCGCGCTCTTTGGCGCAATTCGCCTATCGCGGTGTTTGCGATATTGATGGTCGGTATTTCGAATGCTGCATTCGGCACGTTGGCCGCCGTCTATGGCGCACGGATCGGGCTGGAGCTTAGCAGCATCGCATTATTCGCAAGTATCCCGATCCTTGCCGGCGCATTTTCGCAGGTTCCTGTTGGTATTGCATCTGACCGGTACGACAGGCGGGTCGTCCTTGTCGTGATTGCGTCCATTGCGGTTGTCGCTGATGGGCTGTTCTTGTTTGGCGGGTTTACGACCCCATGGGTTGTGATGGTCGTGGCCGCATTATTTGGCGCGACTGTCTACGCGATGTATCCGGTGATCGTGGCCCACGCGAGCGACCACGCAGCCCCGGGCACATTCATTCAGGTCAGCGGTGGGCTTTTACTGGTGTTTGGGATCGGTTCGATCATCGGGCCAACGGTCGCGGGTTTTGCGATGACCAGTTTCGGCGAGGCAATGCTTTTTGCGGTTACTGCGGTGGCGCATATTCTATTGGTTGGCTTCGCGCTGATCCGCCTGAAATATGCGCCGGCTGTTGCTGCCGAAAAGAAAGGCAGCTTTCAGGCGACACCGATGGGGCGGGCTTCAACGCCTGAAACTGCCGCTCTGGCCGCCAACGAGGAAGAATTCAGCGCAGCGCCCAAATACGGATCTGATCCACTTGAACCGAAACAAGATATCTAGCCAGCGCAGGCCCGCTTGCGCTATGCCTGAACCGTTCACTGCGAGGGCATAAGGTTACTGAAATGAATTACTTTTTGCTTTTTGCAGCTTGTCTTGCATCTGCCAGTGCGCATGCGCAATCGCTGCCTGTCCCGCTGACCGATGCCGCCTATTTCGAGGTCGACGAACAAGAGGCCCGATTGGGCCAGCTGCTATTCTACGACCCGATCCTGTCGGGCAATGGCGAAGTTGCTTGCGCGACCTGTCATCACCCCAAGTTGGGTACGTCGGACGGTGTTTCGCTATCCTTGGGTGACGGCGGTATCGGGTTGGGGCCAGATCGGCGCGTTGATCCTTTGAACCCACCTGAACAGCGCATCCCCCGCAATTCCCCCGCTCTCTTTAATCTGGGCGCGCGTGAATTCACGGTTCTTTTTCATGATGGCCGCCTTGAGGCTGATCCGACCCGCCCCAGTGGAATTCGCACCCCGATGGGCGAAGACATGATGGTTGGCTTCACCTCGATTCTTTCAGCGCAAACGATGTTTCCCGTCCTGAGCCGCGATGAAATGGCGGGATCGCACCGCGAAAACAAGGTGGCTCGTCTCGTGCGTCAAGGGATCATCACAGGTGAGGGCGGCGCATGGGATGTATTGGCGCGGCGCGTGGCGGATTTACCTGCCTACGCAGAGCAGTTCAGGGCTGTCTATCCCCATATCACGCAGCCGGATGATATCGCTTTCACAGATATCTCGAACGCAATTGCCGCCTTTGTTGCGTTTGAATGGCGCAGTGATACTGCCCCTTTTGATGCGGTTTTGGCCGGTACGCTGTCGCTGGATCCTCAAGCGCAAGCAGGGCTAGAGCTGTTTTACGGCGAGGCTGGCTGCGCGTCCTGTCATGCGGGCCCATTCCTGACCGATCATGGGTTCCATGCGATGGCCGCGCCTCAAATAGGCCCCGGAAAGGCTGCGACATTTGAAAACCACGCACGCGATGACGGGCGGTTTCGGGTGACCGGACGCGAAAAAGACCGCTACGCATTCCGCACGCCGTCACTACGCAATGTGGCGCTAACGGCGCCTTACGGGCATGCAGGCGCGCATGCGGATCTTGCGCAGTTCATTGCTGACCATAGCGATCCGGCTGCAAGCCTTGCCCGCTATGTGCGCGATCAGGCGATTTTACCTGCGTTCGACGGCGTGGACTATGCCGTGCTGGACGATCCCGCACAGGTCAACGAGATCGCAGCAGCGGTGACAACGCCGCCTGTCGCCCTGTCACAAGAAGATGTGGCGAATCTTGTCGCGTTCATGCAGGCCCTGACCGATCCGGTCAGCCTAGCGGGACGTCTGGGTGTGCCAACGTCAGTGCCAAGCGGACTGGATGTTCCTGCAATCGACTAGGGTTTGGTAATAGTGACGACCGCGCCCGCGTCTGCGATCGTGGTTGTCGTTGTGCCATCGGGCCAAGCCACGGTGATTTGTGCTTGTCTGGCTGGTCCCAAACCAAAGTGACGGGCAATCAACTGTCCACCAGCATGACCGCCCCCGATTGTGTGTTGCAGGACCTGTGACTGCGCGTCGGTCTTGACCGTTATCACAGCGCCAATCGCAAAGCGGTTATAGTTTGCCTGCCGAAGGTCAACGCCGATCCAGTTGCCTGTATCTGCGGTTATGTTGCGATAAATCTCAAGCGGGACACGCCTGTTCGAAACGATCAGGTCCTGCCGACCGTCGCCGTCAAAATCCACCAAAGCCGCGCCGCGCGACCTGTCTGTTGTGGCCACACCGGCCTCAGCGGCTGTTTCGACGAACGAACCATCTGGGCGCTGCATCAAAAGGTTATTGGGGTCTTCCATTGCCATACCGGGCATTTGGTCGACGTTGCCCTTGGCAATAAAGAGGTCGGCCAAACCGTCATTGTCTATGTCCCCGAACTCTGCATGCCAGCCGGTCGAGGGGCGTCCGTCATCGCCGACATGTGGGCGGTGGGCATAGGTGCCGATGTCAAAGCGCGCCGCGTCATAGCGTCCGCTGGGATTGGCGAATTGCAACAGCTGATCCCCCATTGAAGTCAGCATGACTTCGTCCAGGCCATCGGCGTTCAGGTCACGGCTGGCAATGCCCATTCCCCACAGCGATACATTATCCCATCCGTCGTCTGGCCCCAGAAAGCGCCGGTCTTGGATATCCCACATCTGCTCGTACCCGCCGCGCACGTAATAGTGTCTGTCGTTAGACAAGCGCAGGGTACTGCGTCCGCGGGCATCGTTGGCCGCCAGAATGGACAAAGGGCAAAAGCCGGGGGCAAGGACTTCGGCGGTGTAGCCTTTCGCGGTGGGGCGCAGAACGCTGTTGGTATCACAGGCTTCGAACGGACCATCAGGATTGTCGCGGTCAACATAGTTGCCAATCGCGAGGGTCGGACGTACGTCGTCGCCTTCCCACCACGCGGTAAAGGCCGTGGACCACTGGTTGTCTGCGGGCAGACCCAAGGTTTCGGTCGCATCCGAAAAGGCACAGCCCCCGAGACCTTTCAGAATTCGGTTCTGACCGACACGCAGGATGAAAAGGTCCAGTAGCCCATCGGCATCCATATCAATCGGGTAAGCGCCGACGACACCTGTGATTTGTGGTATGTCGGCTTGGGCAAAGCGAAATTCCCCCTCGTTACGCACCAGAATTGCTGGACTTGTGCCGCCAGCAGCAAAGATGTCGGGGCGTGCATCGCCGTTGCAGTCCAGAATTGCCAAGCCGCCGCCGACAAAATGCTCCCAGCCACCACTGTAGATATGCACGGGCAAGGCCCCCGCGTGATCCTCGAATATCGGTTGCGCGCTGGCCGCGCTGGCACAAATTAAAGCCGGTAGGAAACGGATCATGTGCGCATTTCACCAACTACCATGTCGGTGACGGCTGAAAGGGCAAGGGCAGTGGCCCCGCGTGCCCAAACCAGATCGCCCCACGCATGCGTTTCAATCCTGCACGGAACGCGCCCGCTGTTCAGGGTCAGGCGCTGCATCTCGGCGATGACTTCGTCGGCATAAAGGTAGTCGTATTGCATCCGCTCGCCCGACAGAATGATCAGTTCGGGATCAAAAAGCTGGATCACGTTCGACAGGCCGACGGACAGATAACGCCCTGCACGCCGGAAGATTGTGCGGGCCGCTTCGTTGCCGGATTTCGCTTGCGAAAATAGCGCGTCCAGCATCGCATTTGCGCTTTGCTGGTTGCGCGGGTTGCGATGCAGCGCGGTTGCCGCTTCGCGGGCCAAGGCATAATCGGCAAGATACGCCTCAAGACAACCGCGCTGGCCACAACGACAGAGTGCGCCATCCAGTTGCACTTTGATGTGTCCAAGTTCCAACCCCATCCCGCGCGCACCGCGGAACAACCGGTTATCAAGCACAAGGCCCATCCCGACACCATGTTCGATCGTCACGACAGCAAAGTCCGACATTGACCGACCCGCGCCGAACCACAGTTCTGCCAGCGTGAGGACGTTCGAGTCGTTGTCGACAAAAAGCGGTACGCCGAAGCGTTCCAGGAAGTCTTTTCCCAAATTCATGTCGGGGTCAGTTAGTAGCGGGGACCAAGCCACGATGCCTGTGTTGTGGTCGACCAGCCCGGACAAACCGATCCCAACCGCAGAAATATCGGCCAACGCCTTGCCAACGGGTTTCAGCACCAGGTCCATCAGCGCGTCGATTTCATCCAGAAGGGTTTCGATCGATTTGCGTCCCGGCGGAGTGGGCAACGTGGCATCTGCCAACATCTGGCCCGCAAAATCGGTGAGCACAGCTGAATGCATCTCGTCGGACAGCTTGATCCCGATGACATACCGCCCTTCATTCACAACCTCGAGTGCCACAGGTGGACGCCCGCGCGCCGATTCGCGTGCCAGCCCTTCGACCTCGCGCAGCAACCCTGCACCGATAAGTTCGGCGGTCAGCGTCGTCGCTGATCCTGCGCTGATACCTAATGCGCGGGTGACGTCGGTGCGCGCTGCGCGTCCTTCGCCGCGGACATGCTCGAATATGTGCTGACGCATCGTTTTGGCGTCCCCGTTGGCCATAGGCAACCGCGGGCCGCACCCCGAAGGCGCATCTGATTCGTCTGTTTCCGGATTAGTGTTGTCATACATATTTCAAGGCTTGAATTATTAATGGGTCAATTTCCAACCTAGATCGGGAATTTTTTAAGTCTGCCCAATTTATCCGCAGTCGAAAAGGCAAATATTTCTATTTTCGCACAATTTTTATTTTGACAACTGAATTTAATTGGGCATCTTGCTTGCATTGGGTGTTAAGCCCACGCCCTCGATGCATGAGGGCACATCATTGGGAGGAATAAATGCATAAATCCATTCTCGTCGCGGCTATTGCCGTTGTCGGTTTCAACTCTGCTGCTTTGGCTGAAGGCATGCGCGTCGGCGTATCTTGGGCCAGTTTTCAGGAAGAGCGCTGGAAAATCGACGAAGCTGCCATGGTTGCGGCAATCGAAGCCAACGGAAACACCTATGTTTCTGCTGACGCGCAATCGTCTGCTGCAAAGCAGCTGACAGACATCGAAGCACTGATGAGCCAAGGCGTTGACGTGTTGATCATCAACGCGTGGGACAAAGATGCGATCGGCCCTGCGATCGATGCGGCTGCAAACGAAGGCATCCCTATCATCGGTTACGACCGTCTGATCGAAGATGACCGCACATTCTATCTGACATTCGACAACGTCGGTGTTGGCCGGATCATCGCGCAGTCCGTTTTGGACGTACAGCCAGAAGGCAACTACGCGATCATCAAGGGTGACCCGGGTGATCCGAACGCAGGCTTCTTGCTGCAAGGTATGATGGAAGTCATCGGTGACAGCGTATCATCCGGTGCGATCACTATCGTTGGCGAAGCGTTCTCTGACGCTTGGAAGCCTGAAAGCGCGCAGCGCAACATGGAGCAGATCCTGACAGCAAACGACAACAATGTTGACGCTGTTCTGTCCCAGAACGACGGCATGGCCGGTGGTGTTGTTGCAGCGCTTAGCGCGCAGGGTCTTGTGATCCCTGTTGGCGGTCAAGACGGTGACCTGGCTGCGATCAACCGCGTTGCTCGTGGCTTGCAGACTGTGTCTGTGTGGAAAGATGCCCGTGCATTGGGTGCGGCAGCAGGTCAGATCGCATCTGATCTTGCGGCAGGCACTGCAATGGCTGACATCGAAGGCGCTGGCGTCTTCTCTGACGGCGAAAAAGGTATTCCGGTTCCTGCAATCCTGCTGGATCCAACGCCTTTGACACGCGCCAACCTGAACGTTGCAATCGATGCGGGCCACATCTCGAAAGAGCAGGCCTGTGAAGGTGCAATCGCAGACGTAGCTGGCTGCTAGGCACTATGATTTGACCGGTGCCCGGAACATTCCGGGCGCCGGTCTTTTATTTTGCCTGCACCACGACTTGGCATGTGGCCATCACCAGATGTGCGGACGGCCACCGCTTTTCGTATGCTGACTGATGCTACGACCGCTGCGGCTTTTGCAAAACGGGAACAAGACTATGACTGATACGTCCGAGGTCGCTGACGCCTCAACCGAAACCAAGGGCACGCCCGTGCGTTTAGGGTTGATCGGAAAATTCCTGAAGGGGACCGAGATTGACACCCGCTTGTTGGGTATGTTTGGCGCGCTGGCGCTGATCTGGGTCGGTTTTCACCTTTATGGCGCGATTTTTAACGGGTTTGGCGCGATGTTGACGCCGCGCAACCTATGGAACCTTTCGGTTCAAACCTCTTCGATTGGTATTATGGCGACAGGGATGGTGTTGGTCATCGTCACACGCCACATTGACCTTTCCGTCGGCGCCCTAGTCGGTGTTACCGGCATGACGATGGGCATTATGCAAGTCGAGGTCTTGCCGCAGTTTCTGGGTCTCGGGCATCCGATGATCTGGATTTTGACCGGCACATTCGGCATCCTTTTGGGCATGACCATTGGCGCGTTTCACGGCTGGTTGATTGCCTATCGCGGCATCCCTGCTTTTATCGTGACGCTTGGCGGTCTGCTTGTATGGCGCGGCATGGCGTTTTTGGCCAACAACGGCAAAACAATCTCCCCTGTAGATTCCACATTCCAGCTTTTGGGTGGTGGACCCTATGGAACCATCGGGGCTACCGGCAGTTGGGTTGTCGGCATAGTGGCCTGTCTGGTGATCGTCTGGATCATGGTGTCAGGTCGGCGCAGCCGCCAAAGACACGGGTTTGCCATGCGCCCGATGTGGGGCGAATTGACCGTGGGCGGTCTTGCCTGTGGCCTCGTGATCGGGTCCGTTCTGTTGGTGAATGCCTATCCTTGGCCACGCGGTATTGTGAACCAGTATGCAACTGCAAATAACATCACAATTCCACCCGAAGGACTTTTCATCAGCCACGGTTTCGCAATTCCGGTTTTGATCCTTGTGACCGTCGGCATCCTGATGACTATTCTGGTCAAGCGCACACGGTTTGGTCGCAATGTCTTTGCTATCGGCGGTAACCCCGAGGCGGCAGAACTGGCGGGGATTAACGTCAAATGGATGACAATGCGCATCTTTATGCTGATGGGCGCCTTGGCCGGACTGGCCGGCATCGTCGCGTCTGCGCGCTTGAATTCTGCAACGAACGCCTTGGGTTTGCTGGATGAACTTTACGTCATCGCGGCGGCAGTTATCGGCGGCACATCATTGGCAGGCGGCATCGGCACGATCTATGGTGCAATCTTGGGTGCGCTTGTCATGCAAAGCTTGCAGTCAGGCATGGTTCTGATCGGTTTCGATACATCTGTGCAGCAGATCGTCGTGGGCTCGGTGCTCGTGTTCGCGGTCTATCTTGATAATCTTTATCGTAAAAAAGTGAAGTAGGGGTCTATTGATGACTGATGTACGTACAGGAACCCCGCTTGTTGAAATGCGGAATATCTCGATTGCCTTTGGTGGTATCCGGGCTGTGGATGGGGTCTCGCTTGATCTTTATCCGGGCGAGGTTGTGGGCCTGTTGGGCCACAACGGTGCCGGTAAATCGACGCTGATCAAGTGTCTGTCGGGCGCTTATCAGGCCGACAGCGGCGAGTTTTGGGTTGATGGCAAGAAAGCTGAAATCCACACGCCGCGTGACAGCCGTGATCTGAATATCGAGACGATTTATCAGACACTGGCGCTTGCCGACAATCTGGATGCTGCCAGCAACCTGTTCTTGGGGCGCGAACTGACAACGCCGCTTGGCTTTTTGGACGATGCCCGCATGGAGGCTGAAACCCGCAGGATCATGGCGCGACTCAACCCGAATTTCAAAAAGTTCAAGGAACCCGTCAGCGCCCTGTCCGGCGGTCAACGCCAGTCGGTCGCAATTGCCCGTGCGGTCTATTTCAACGCGCGTATCCTGATCATGGACGAGCCGACAGCTGCGTTGGGTGTTCACGAAACGGAAATGGTTGCAGATCTGATCAAAGAACTGAAGTCCCAAGGGCTTGGCATCTTTCTGATCAGCCATGACACCCGCGAAATGATGGACCTATGTGATCGGGTCGCCGTAATGAAAAACGGCCAGTTGATCGGAAATGAACGGGTCGAAGATGTCACCGAAGACGATATTCTGTCGATGATCATCATGGGTAAGAATCCGAAACTGCAACCAGACTACCAGAACTGACATGTTTATTGGTCTTGATCTGGGAACTTCGGGGCTCAAGGCTGTTCTGATTGATGACGCGCAGGCCATTCTGGCCGAGGCCACAGCCCCATTAGAGGTTGCGCGGCCTGCGCTAGGTTGGTCAGAACAGGCGCCAGCATGTTGGTTGGATGCCGCTGATACTGTCATGCAGTCATTGGCGGCTCAGGTGTCGCTGTCGTCGGTGCGCGGCATTGGCCTGTCGGGGCAAATGCATGGCGCGACGTTGCTTGATGCCAATGACGACGTGCTGCGACCTTGTATACTGTGGAACGACACGCGTTCTGCCTTGGAAGCGGCTGAGCTGGACGCAAATCCGCAGTTCCGCGCGCTGACGGGTAATATCGTCTTTCCGGGGTTTACGGCGCCCAAATTGCTGTGGGTCGCCCGCCATGAACCTGACCTGTTTGCCAAAGTCGCCCGCGTTCTACTACCCAAGGACTACCTGCGTCTGTGGCTGACGGGCGAGGCG